>JAOPWA010000186.1 GCA_025965915.1 Dactylosporangium sp.
GAGGTTGTCGCCGTTATTGAGGTTGATCCAGATGAACGGGACGTAGCTTCCGCCGCCGTAGGGGATCTTGACCCACATGTTGCTCTTCTTCTGGTTGTTGTAAGTGGCGGCGTCGAGGGTGGTGCCGGAGGAGTCGGGCTTTTTGCAGATGGCCTTGTAATCCTGCCCGTTCCTGAGCGAGGGATTGACCGCGTCGGACACATTCTGATGAGGATTGCGGTAGGCGTAGACGCCGGTGTTGCAGTAGCTGGGCGTCGTGCAGGTAATGACGCCGTGCAGTTCCGGGGTGGCGACGGTGCCCGTCTTGGTCGCCGTCCCGGCGGGGTTGGACACGGTGAGGGTGTAGTCGTAGTTGGTGGCCGGCCACAAGCCACCCACTGTGAGGCTGCTGCAATTGCCTCCCGCCTGCCCGGCGGCCTGCCCGGCGCTGGCAACGCTAAGTGTGCAGTTCGGGGTGGCGCCGCCGCCGTCGGCCGAGAAGTTGACCGTTATGGAGCGCAGAGCACTACTTTGGCCGGTCACGGTCACCGTCGGTTGAGCAAGCGTCTTCGCCGTCGTGGACGCCGGTTTACTGTTGCCCGCCGCGTTGACCGCGGTGATCGTCACCGGCACGTTCGTGCCGTCAGGTAGGCCGGTAATGGTCACGTTGGTCGCGCCGGTGACGTCCCGTTTGGTGCCGCCCGTATCCACGACGTACTTCGTCACCGGGCGGCCGTTGTTCTTGGACGCCTGCCAGGCAACCTGGATCGCGCCCCGTTGGTTGGTCACGGTGCTCGCGCGCGCATTGGCCGGCTGCTCGGGCACCGTGTAGGGCACGACCGTGTTGCTCAACGGCGACGCCTTCGAGTTGGCGCCCTTGTCGTTGACGGCGGTCACGGTGAACGCGTACTGCGTGCCGTAGGTCAGTCCGCCGGCGGGAATCGTCAGCGTCGTCGAGTTGGCGCTGAAGACCTGATCCTTGGGACCCGCCGGAATCGATGTGACCTGGTAACTGGTGATCTGATGGCCTTGGCCGTTGGCGGGCGGCCACGTCACCGTGATGGTGCCGTCCTTGTTCTCGGTGGCCGTGACGCTCGCCGGCGGGTCGGGCACATCGGACGTTGGCACCACCGGGTTGGCGGCCCGCTTCGGGCCGTTGCCCTTGGCGTTCACCGCGTAGACCGTGAACGTGTAGGACTGACCGTTGGTCAGGCCCGCCACATCCAGCGAACGTTGGTCGGCGCCCACTTCGTGCGGCTTGCCGTCCCCTTCCACCACGTACTTCATGACGGCCGTGCCGTTGGCAGGGGCTGCGCCCCAGGTGATGTGCGCGGCGGCGTTGCCCGCGGCGGCTCGGACGTTGATCGGCGCACCGGGTGGGCCCACCGGTGGTTTCTGCGGTGGCGGCGGGGGAACGGGCGGGGGCGGGTCACCGCCGAGGATGTTGTTGGCGTACTTGTCGACCAGCTTCGCGCGGCCCTGGGCGTCGACGACCTCGGCCTTGGAAGCGTTGGGTGCGTTGATGAAGAGATGGTCCTCGCGCACTTCCAGGTCGAGTGGGGTGCCGGCGGAGCCCGGAACCGTGATGGTCGTGGTGAGGCGGCCCGTCACGTCCAGCACGTACACGTTGCCGGTCGCCTCGTCGGCGCAGTACAGGCGCTTGGACCAGGCCACGCACGGTGAGAGCTTCGCACCCTCGCCCGGCACCGTGAACTGGCCGACCTTGTCGCCACTCACCACGTACACGTTGCGGCCGTCGACGACGGTGACGGGCACGTCGGCACCGGTGGTGCGCAGAGGCATCGAACCCGGGCCGGACAGCGACAGGGTGGTCTTTTTAGTGGCGTCGCCGCGCAGGGTCGTGAGCACGGCTGCCGTCTTGTCGAGCACGGCCACGCCGCTGTCGAGCACGGAGAGCGCCAGGTCGTGGCTGGGCTCCGCGATGGACAGCGTCTTGACCACTTTCGGATCCGCGGGGGCGGAACCGCCGGCACCGCCGCTCCTGTTCGGCTTGCCGCTCGGTATCGCGGTGGGCTGGATCGCCACGACGTTGCCTTCGCCGGGCACCAGAAGCCACAGCCGGCCGTCGGCGTCGAAGGTGCCGCCGGACAGGCCCGGCATGAACCGCAGCGGCGCACCGATCGGAGTGAGCGTGGCGGGGTTGAGTTGGCTCACGGCACCCTGCACCGCGTCGATGACGAACGCGGAATCTCCGTGTACGGCGACGGTGACACCTATTCCGGCCGTGGTCTGGGTGCTCGCGGACAGTTGCAGGCTGGCGAGGTCGAGCACGCCCACTTTGCCGGTGGTGAGATCCCGGAGGATGACGTATCGGTCGGTCTGGCTTACCTGCACGGTGTGGCCCAGCGAGTCCGAGACCTTGTATCGGGTGTCGACCCGTCCGGTGACCCCGTTGACCCGAGCCACCTCGCCCTTGTTGTTGCTCCACAGCCAGGAAGCGGCGTCGAAGTTGGCGATGGCGTTGTCCGCGGCACCGAGACCGAACATGGTGGCACCGATGCCGGCCAGCATGGCGGCCACGGTGCCGACCGTCACCAGGCCGCCCCTGCCCTGCGCCAGCCTCCGTAATCGTGCGCTCAGCATCGATACACCTCCCCATAGCCGGCGCCCATCCTATTCGGTGTTCGAACGGCGTCGATACCCTTGCGGCTTCGCTGTGGAAAACTTTGTATTCGCAGCTCAGCGCTTCGGGCTGGGGGACTGGCTGCGCCTGGTGCAGGTCAATGCCGACGGCACGGTGTGTTGAGGTGAATACACCGCCGCGACCAGAAAACAATAGTCGGCGGTTGAACTGATGCCGTTGAGCGTGTAGGTGGTCTTTCCGGATTCGACCGACCCCAGCGGATTGGGTGCATTGTCCGCACGACCACCCGCGACAACGAACGGCACGGTACCTTTCGTTGGATCTGTCCAGGTCAATGTGATGGACGATCCGCCGTCGCGTAGCGTCAGGTCCCCTGGCGGCTGCAGGGAGCCGGCGTCGGCCGTCGAGCTCGGCCGGGTGTCCGGACCCGGACCGCGGTCCGGTGCATGGAACACCAGGAAGGCCGCGACGCCGCCGCCCACCAGAGCCATGGCCGCGATCAGGACGAGTGCCAGCATCGGCGCCCGCGAATGGCGGTGTTCATCGCTGTCGCGGGGTGACCATACCGGCGACGATCGTGGCGGACTCGGCGGAAGCGGACCGGGTGGTGCGGGGGGAGCTGACGGACCGGGTGGTGCGGGCGGAGTTGACGGTGTGGGCGGAGCTGAGGCTGCGGGCGCCGACGGCTGGAGCGGCACAGGCGCGGTCGGTGCCGGTGTCTCGCCACTCCGGTCTGCTGCCGACGCCGTCTCGACACCGAGGTAGCGGCGCGCGGCGCGCACGTACTCGTGGTCGGGGCCCAGCACCGCCGGGCCGTGGCGCAGCAGCACGTTGAAGTTTCGCCGCGCCTCGTGCCGGTTGCCCAGCTCATCGGCGAGCATCGCGAGGTCGTACGACAGTGGCAGCAGTGCCGCGCTGTCCTCGCCCAGCGTGAACTGGCCGGCGGCGAGGCCCTCTTCCAACAGTCGGCGTGCATCCGACAGCTCCCCGAGCTCGCGGTGCAGCGAGGCGAGCAGGCGGGTCGTGGCGAGGACCTCGGGATGGTCGGGGCCGAGCATGGTGATCGCCGGCTCGAGAGCCCGGTCGAGCATGGCCTGTGCGCCCCGCAGGTCGCCCCGGGTGGCGAGAGCGCGGGCGTTGCGTACGACGGCGGTGAAGTGATCGGGCACGGACACGCAGCCATGCTGCCCTTTCGTCCTCGCGGTCCGCTACCCGCCCCTCACCCGCAAGCGAGGCCGGCGCGGAAATCGCCCGGGGTGAGGCCGGTCTCGCGTACGAAGAAGCGGCCGAAGTTCGTCGGTTCGGAGAACCCGAGCTGTCGACCCACCGCAGCTACCGAGTCGTCACTGCACGCGAGTAGTCGCTTGGCTTCGAGGCCGACGCGCGCGTCGATGACCTGCTTGGCGCTGCGCCCGGTCGCGACCAGGCAGGCGCGGGTGAGGGTACGCACGGAGACGCCGAGCCGTTCGGCGTAGTCCTCCACCCGGCGGGTCGTCGCGAACGAGGTGGTCAGTTCCTGATGCAAGCGCGCCAGCATCCCGTCGGACGCCCGCCGCGCCGCCGCCGTCCCGGCGAGGGTGGCTACGCGGACGAGGAGTACGGCCAGCTGATGGCGGAGCAGTTCGACAGGTACCGTGTCGCCGGCGGCGTGCCGCTCACGGTCGGTTGCGATCTGAGTGACTTCGGTGATGATCGCTTCCTCGTCCTCGCCGGTGGGAAGCCAGCTGGCCGGTGCGAACGGGTCATCGAGCAGGCCGCCGAGCGGATCGGCGGCCCCGCCGGGGGCCGGCAGCAACTCCGGGGTGAACAGCAGTACGTTCGCGTCCAGATCGGGTTGGCCGCTGAACTGGTGGACCTGCCCCGGACGGCCCCAGAGCAAGGTGCTGGGCCGGCAGTCGTAGTGGACGAAGTCGATGGCGTGTCGGCCACGCCCGACGCTGAAGAGCATGAGTGCGTGGCATGGCAGGCGCAGTGGTCGGGTCAACGACCGTGCTGGAAGGCGGCGGTGCAGATCGATCAGGCGCAGCACGTCGAGACCGGCCGTTGGGGTGCCGGCTGCGATGAAGGGCTGTCCGACTTCGACCATGATCAAAGGCCACTGTACTCGGCTCTGGCGATTTGAGCAGGTCAAGGCCGGCCGCTACGACGATGCCGGGGCGTGGCGTGCGGGTTGTGCACGCGGAATAGACGGCAGGCAATCGGAGCCAGAGCGCCCGCCAACCGGCGGTGATACGGGAGAGGGAACGGGCGGGACCCCGCCAGTTCCCTCTCCCGTATCACCGACCGTCCTGGCCGGAGACCGTCAGGCCTGCCGGCGCAGCGCCTGGCTCAGGTCATCCTTGTTCATCGATGAGCGGCCCGAAATATCGGCATCCTTGGCCATCTCGTACAGGTCGTCCCGAGTCGCGCCGGCAAGGTCCGCCCGGCCCCTGTCGTAGGCCGCCGCGTGTTGGCCTTCCTCGTCGAAGCCGGCCCTGCGCAGTTCGTCGATCCTCACCTCCGTGAACGCTTCGCCGAGTCGTTCGAGGGTGGCCTGGTCGACGGCTTCCCGAAGCGCCGGGAGAACCTTGCTCTCCTCTTCTTCCACGTGGTGCTTGACCGCTTGCACGAACTCGGCGAGCACCTGCTCGAACTGCGGCGAGTCGACGCTGCGCACCACCTGCTGAAGCAGTTCCTCGGCCTCGTCGTGCTCGTGATAGGCGTGGTCGACGTCGTCCTTCTCGCCGGGATCGGCCTTCGTCAACGTCGGGTAGACCTTCTTCTCCTCGGCATGGGAGTGTGCGGTCAGCCGCGCGGCGATCTCGTCGACGAGGATCCGCCGATCGCCCTCGCCGGCCTGGACCTGCTCGAAGAGGCTTTCCAACACGCGGTGGTCGTCCATGATCAAATCGACGGCATCTGGGCCCATGATTCCTCCTGATCTCCGGTGTCGATGTCTTACCCGTCGCTGATCTGGTCAAACGATCCGCTGTCGGGGATGGCATTCAGGTCGGCGGCCGGGAAGCTCAGCTTGGCGTCGAGACCGCTCGGATACCCCGGAAACAGACGCAGCGCGCCGCCGGACGCCTCCGCGAGCGCCGCGACGATAGGCAGGCCCAGCCCGCTTCGAGGAGGGTGCCGGCGATGGCCTGCTCAATGTCCACGGTGGACGACGCCGTGGCGGAGCGACGGTCACGCCAGCGCGTCCATGTCGGCACTTCAACGCGCCCGGCGAGCGGCGCCACTACGCAGACCGTAGGCCGTAGGGCGATACGAGGAGGGCCGCAACAGGCTTCTTGACGAACCGCTGAACTTGTCGTCAGATCGCGCTGGCCGGCAGTTCGACCGGTCGCAGTGGCGGCTGCACCGCTATCCTCGGCTCGGCCCTGCTCGGAGGCTCCGGCGATGCCTCAGGGCATGCCTCCGGCGGCGGCTCGGCCGGCTCGAACGTCTCGATGAGGACGAGTTCGGTGGGCAGCACGACCACCTCGGCGGGTACCCGGTCGACAAGTGTCATGCCGGACGGGTGGAGCTTGAGAAGTAGTCGCCACGCCGGAGCGGCGATCTCGGTGTCGACGTGGAGTTCGTGGCGGGTCGCCACCAGGTGCCGGCGTGAGGTGAGGTCCCGGGCGCCGCTGAGGACCGCGTACGCGGTGAGGCCCAGAGCCGCACCGAACAGTGCGCCGAGCGGGAGCCCCCACGACACGTGGACCAGCAGTTCACCGATGGTGGGCCGGTCGACGACGAAGGCGAACAGCACCATCAACGCACCGATCCACAGCCCGCCGCATGCGCCCAGAGTCGCGGCCCGGGCGGTGGTGACCCCGCCGTCGGTGTCGGTGACCAGCTTCAGGTCACCGCCGACGAGAGCCAGCCGGTGGACCGGGAAGCGGGTGTGGGCGAGCAGATCGACGGTGCCTTTGGCGTCGGCGTACCGGGTGAAGGACGCGACCTGCGTACGGCCGGTCAGCTGGGCATGGCCCGCGATGACCGGACGGGACCCGCGCGGCGCGCCGAAACGGAGCGGACGGCGCTTCGGCTGAACGGTCACGGGTATCGCCTCCTCGTGCCGGCCGATGGGGCCGTTCAGGGCTTACCCGTATCTGGAGTCTTTACTCGCTGATCATGTGTGGAGGCGTACGGTGATGACTGCCGTTGCGCCGAGCCGGTGACAAACCGATCGGCCGCAGGCCGCGTCCGCGCCGATGGCGCCGTCGTGAAAGGGCGAAGCTGCGCCGGGGGGTGGCCGCTAGCAGGGCGTCCAGATCGGACGCAAGGCGTTGCCGTGTTGTGCGAGTTGACCAGTTCGGTACATCGGGACCCCGCAAGCCTTACCCGGCGCTGCGCCCGTCACGCCGGCTGGTTCGTGTGTGCAAGGGGGGGGGCGAACCGCGATGAACGTCGCGCTCGACCGTGCTCACCGACCGTCCCTGTTCAGCGGGGATCCCGACGAGCGCGTTCCCATATTACTGGCAAGTATTTGCGCGCTCGCGCCGGGTGATCCCGCCCGAGCCGAGGCGCGCGCTGAGCTGATCAATCTGGGCCGGCCGCTGGCCGCGTATCTGGCACGGCGGTACCGAAACCGGGGGGAGCCGCTGGACGATCTGGTGCAGATCGCCACGGTCGGGCTCATCAAAGCCGTCGACGCGTTCGACCCGCAGCGCGGCGTGCCGTTCGGCAACTACGCGGTGCCCACGATCGTGGGTGAGATCAAGCGACACTTCAGGGACAAGGGCTGGGCGCTGCGCGTACCCCGGCGCCTGCAGGAGTTGCGCATGCGGATCTCGCGGGAGGCGGGGCCCTTGGCCCAGCGGCTCGGGCGGTCTCCCACGGTCGCGGACCTGGCCGCCGGTCTGGGGGAGCGGGAGGAGGACATCATCGCGGGTTTGGCGTGCGCCCCGGCGTACCGGGCACTGTCGCTGCAGGTGGCGTTGCACGGTGCGGAAGGCGCCGAGCTGATGGATGTCCTCGGTGGCGCCGATCCGCTACTGGAGGGGGTCGAACAGCGGGAGGCGCTGCGGCCGTTGATCGCCAGCCTTCCCGAGCGTGAGCAGCGGATTCTGCGTATGCGCTTCTTCGCCAACATGACCCAGGCTCAGATCGCGGCCGAGACCGGGATATCTCAGATGCACGTATCGCGGCTACTCGGCCACTCGTTACGGGTCCTGCGAGAGGGGCTGCTGGCCGACTAGACGAGTAAGCCCTTCACCATGATCACGGAGCGTTCGGGTCGACAGGGCGACCCGAACGCTCCGTGATCATGGTGAAGGCTTCAGGCGTACTACCAGCGGCCCAGCCAGGACCAGTGGGAGTTGAGCCAGTCGCGCAGTTGGGCCGCCTGGTCGGCGCCGCCGTCGAGCCATGGCAACGCCCTGTTGATCGCGAGGATTCCGAAGACGACACCGGCAATGCTGAACGCCAGTCCAAGTAGCGCGACGTGGTGGCCGGTCACGTGCCGGCGCGACACCGCGGTCAGTCCGAAGGCGGCGAACACCAGACCGACCACGCCGACGGCGACGGCGAGTGGCGCGAGCCGGCCGCTGAGTGCCGCCAGCGTGGCGCATACCCCGATGATCAGGCTCAGTGTGGCGGTGAAACTGGTACGCGCCCAGCGCACCGGTTCGGCCGTCTCCGCCGCCGCCGCGTCAAGGCGCTCGCGCTCGGCGACGGTTTCGGCCCGGTCCCGTTCGGTCTGCGCCTCAGTCAGCCGGGTGTCGATCGGCCTCGTCGCGTCCGGCGGCGGCGCAACCGCGCCACCCGGGGGTACCGGCGCAACCGCGCCACCCGGGGGTACCGGCTGGCCGGCCAGCCGGCGGCGCGGGATGGTCGTGCCGGGGCGGCCGGCCAGTTCGCGATCCGTGGCAGTCGAGTCGGTCACCGTCGAGTCGGTCACCGTCGAGTCGGTGGCCCTCGTGTCCGTGGTCCTCGTGTCGGTGGTCGTCGCCTCGGCGGCGGGGGTTACGTGATCACCGGCAGCCCGCCCGTCGGGCGTCTGCCGGTGGAAGAGGCCAGTGGCCATCGCACACCTCCTATGGGCCGCCCGTCTGCGACGGCGCGCACGGGAAGGCGCACCACGGGCGGACATTGATGAAGTACCCATCCAGGCAACCCGTTACACCGACCGGTTGGCCCGTTTGTGCCATGGTTTGCGCCAGCGACATCGCGGGTACCCAGGTCCTATGGAACGCGGCAATTCAAAGCACGGGCCACGGCTCGACGACCAGATGGAACACGAGGTTCGCGGCATGCTTCAGGGCGGGGTGGACACCCGCGTTGAGGAGTGGCGCGATCCCGAACCAGCCGGTGAGGACCAGCCGACCGCGACGCGCGCACCCGCCGGGTACGAGCGGGCCGGCGCTCCGCATGGCATGAGTCCGGAGGAGGTCGATCAGCGCAGCCGGATCGGACGGTTCATCCCACTGTCGGTGCTGCCCGGCAACCGTGACGACCTGCTCGCGGCCGCCCGGGAGTGGGCGGCTCCGCGGGACGTCATCGACCGGCTTGCCGCTCTGCCCTCAGATCAGGTGTTCGAGACGATCAATCAGGTATGGGCCGCTCTCGGCGGACACAACGAGGAGCGACGTATCTGATCCGAGTCGGACACGATGTCCGGGAGGTCGCGATCTCAGGCGTCTGAGATCCCGACCTCCCGGACATTTACGCTGATCGAGACCGGTCAGAGAGCGCCACCGGTCAGAGAGCGCGCAGGGCGGGCAGTAGCTCGCGCTCGGCGAAGTCGAAGAACCGCCCCTGACCCTCGGCGCCGATCTGCACGAGGGCGACGTGCGTGAAGCCGGCCTCGACGAACTTGCGCACCGCCTGGACATGCTTGTCCACGTCGGGCCCGCACGGGATCTGCTCGGCCACGTCCTCCTCGCGTACGGAGGCGCTCGCGCGCTCGAATGATCTCGGGTTCGGCAGCTCCGCGTTGACCGGCCAGCCGAGGCCGCTCCACCGGAACTGCTCGTACGCGATCTTGCGGGACTGGGCCTCGTCGGGGCCGTAACAGAGCATGACCTGCCCGTACCGTGGCTTGCCGGCACCGCCCGCCTCGTCGAACATCTGACCCAGCTCCGCCTTGGGCTCGACGGCGATCATGACGTCGGCGTACTCACCGGCGAGCTCGCACGACGACGCGCCGGACACGGCGATCCCGATCGGCACCCCATCCTCGGGCAGGTCCCACAGCTTGGCCTCCGGCACCTCGAAGTACTCCCCGCCGTGGTGGATGGTCTCGCCCGCGAGTAGCGGCCGGATGATGTCGATCGCCTCCACCAGCATGTCGTGGCGCTGGGCCACATGCGGCCAGGCACCCACCACATGTTCATTGAGGTTCTCGCCGGCGCCGAGGCCGAGCGTGAAGCGGCCGCCGGACATGACGCCGATCGTCGCCGCCTTCTGCGCCACCACCGCGGGGTGGTAGCGGCGGATCGGAGCCGTCACGAACGACATCAGCTCGACCCGGGACGTCGCGTACGCGACCGCGCCCAGCACCGACCAGGCGTACGGGGAGTGGCCCTGCTCTTCCAGCCACGGGTAGTAATGGTCGGAGATGACCGCGAAGTCGAAGCCGGTCCGTTCGGCACGGATCGCGTCGTCGACCAGTTGGGTCGGCCCGGCCTGCTCGCACATCAGGGTGTAACCGATGCTCGCCACGAAAGATCCTCCCGGCTAGGTCAGTAGTCCCTGTTCTTCGACGATGGGCACCGACAGCGTCTTGTATCCGACGTCGTCGAAGAGCACCGTCATCTGTTCGCCCTCGTAGCGCAGGACCGTTCCGTTGCCCCACTCCGAGTGGGTGACCCGGCTGTGCACCGGATACGGACCCTCGTCGCCGGACGTCTCGACGTCACGCGCCACGCCGGACAGGCAGTTGTCGCAGTGCCCGCACCGCTGTTCGAGGTACTCGCCGAAGTAGGCCAGCAGGGCCTGCCCGCGGCACGCGGTCGTCTCGGCCAGATTGCGCATCATGTCCAGGCGGGAGCGCTCTACGGTCCGCCGGCGCTCCGCCTGCGCCACCGCGGCCTCGGCCGCTTCTGGCGGATCGGGCGGGTACGACGGCGTGCGCCACCGGCCGCCCTGGCCGGCCACCGCCGCACCGACCTCCTCCAGCAGGGCGAGCCGTTCGCCGAGCTTGCGGGGGCCCAGTCCGGTCTTCTCCCGAAGCTCCTTGCGGGACAGCGGGCCGGCGCGCAGTGCCTCGGCGAGGCGGGTCAGCTCGTTGGCGTCCGGTACCCCGCCGGTGAAGAACTTGCGCAGGCCGGTGTCCTCGGTGCGAAACAGCAGCAGTGCCTGGGACGGCTCGCCGTCGCGGCCGGCCCGGCCGATCTCCTGCATGTAGCTGTCGGGGGAGTCGGGCAGCGAGACGTGGTTGACCCAGCGGATGTTGGCCTTGTCGATGCCCATGCCGAAGGCGCTGGTCGCGACCATGATAGGCACCTCATCGGCGAGGAACGCCTCGTGGCGGCGGTTACGCTCGCGCGCCGGCATCCCGCCGTGGTACGCCGTCGCGTCGAGGCCCGCGTCGGTCAGCCACGCCGCCAACTCTTCGGCCGCGCGCCGGGTGGGCACGTACACGATGCCCGGCGGGGGTGACTCCCGCAGCCGGCCGAGCAGGCGTTGCCAGCGCTGGCCATCGTCGACGCACTGCACCGCCTCCAGGAACACGTTGGGCCGGTCCAGCCCGGCGATCACCACCTCGGGGTCGCGCAGTCCCAGCCGGGCGACGATGTCCTCGCGTACGGGCGGGGACGCGGTCGCGGTCAGCGCGACCACCGGGGGGTGCCCCAGTTCCCGGATCGCGCGCCCCAGTTGCAGGTAGTCGGGGCGGAAGTCGTACCCCCACGCGGAGATGCAGTGCGCCTCGTCGACGGCCACCAGGCTGGGCCGGGCGTCGCGGATGGCCGCGAGCCGTTCCGGGTCGGCAAGTTGTTCGGGGGTCACGAACATGTACTCCACGTGTCCCGAGTGCAGTCCTTCGATGGCGCTACGCTGCGCGGCTGCGCTCTCGGCCGAGCTGAGCCGGGCGGCGGTCAGGGCGGCGTCGTCGCGGTCGACGAGTCCGGCGATCTGGTCGGTCTGTAAGGCCAGGAGCGGGGAGATCACGACGGTCGGCCCGTCGAGGAGGGTGGCGGGGACCTGGTAGATCGCGGATTTGCCGCCGCCGGTCGGCGCCACCACGAGGGCGTCACGTCCGGCCATCAGGGCTCGCATCGCGATCGCCTGCTCCGGACGCAGCTCCGCCCAGCCGAAGCGCTCGCGCGCCGCCGCGCGCAGCTGAGTCATCGAGTCCATCGACCTTGCGCGGTACCCGCAAGTCGCTGTGCCAAACCATCGGCGGTTTGCCCGGGCGCCGTTGGGTACAGGCCCGAGCAGCGGACCGGAGGGAGCAGGGCATGGGTGTACGGAAGTCACCGGTGTGGACGGATACACCGCCGCTCCCCGCCGAGATGCAGGTGGAGATCACCTCGGCCTGTAACCTGCGCTGC
>JAOPWA010000192.1 GCA_025965915.1 Dactylosporangium sp.
AGAACGCGTCCATGGTGCCGGCCGGCTCCGGCCTACTCGCGCTGGACGAGGACGGCACCCCCTGCACCTCCGACTACTACCTACGACTCACCGCCGACGGCGGCCGCATGCTCAAAGGCCAGATCCCCCTCACCGCCACCCGCCCCACCCAGCCCGTCACCGGCGGCGGAGGCACGAACACGGGCGTGATCAGCCTCCGGTCCCACGCCAACAACCTGTACGTGACCGCGGAGAACGCCGGGAGCTCACCGCTCATCGCCAACCGGACCGCGATCGGCGGCTGGGAGCAGTTCGACCGGCTTGACCTCGGTAACGGCAACATCGCCCTACGGTCGCACGCCAACGGCAAGATCGTGACCGCGGAGAACGCCGGGAGCTCACCGCTCATCGCCAACCGCGACACGGCCGGGTCGTGGGAGACCTTCAAACTCGTCCACAACCCCGATGGGAGCGTCAGCCTGATCGCGGTGAACGGCAAGTACGTGTGCGCGGAGAGCGGCGGCTCCCAGCCCCTCAGCGCCAACCGCACGGCGATCGGCGCCTGGGAGAGCTTCGACCTCATCGCACAGTAGACCGGTGATGTCGTCGCGTTGTCCGGACCGCCGCCGGTGTCGGACCCGGCCGGGTGCCCGGTCCACGCCATGGGGCCGGTCCGCGCCCGCCTTCGCGTCCGCGAGCTAGCGCGAACGCGAAGGCGGGTGCGGACGTGAACGAGTCGAGGGCGAGCTACGGTGCGAGCCGGAAGTAGTCGAGGTTGAACCCGCCCGTCTCGCAGTACACCGTTACCAGCTGATCGCCTGCCGGCAGGTCGACTTTCACGTGCACCGACTGGTAGGCCCCCCAGCCTCCGGTGTCCGGCACCGAAACCGTCGCAAGTACCTTGTTGGTGGCGTCGCGGAACGACAGTGCGTTCGGGTCGACGGCGCCCGTGCCGTTGGCAACGCGCAGTTCGAGGTCGTACGTTCCGGCCTGCGCGTCGTCGATGCGGTACTTCAGCCAGTTGCCGGGAGCCGTCCAGCCGATGTTCCTGCCGCCGCTGGCGGCAGGGTTGTTCTCGACGAAGTTGCTGGCGCCGTCGGTCCAGCCGTGCTGCTCGACGTACGACTCGGCTTCGACCTTCTCACCGATGGGCGCGCCGTGCGGCTTCACGGTCACGTGGACCGTCACCTTGTCGCTCGCCCGGCCGTCGGTGACGACGAAAGTCAGGTCCCGCTCGCCAGCCACGGTGGGGTGGATCTTCACGAGCCCCGTGGCGGCGTCGATGCTGACGTCGTCCGGCAGGTCGGAAGCGTAGTAGGCAAGAGGGTCGCCATCGGCGTCGGTCGCCTTCAGTGGCACCTGCACCGTGCTGTACTGGTCGGCGATCACATTGGCCACCTTGTCCAGCACCGGGGCATGGTTGCCCTTCGCCCGCGGCAGTTGGCCCTCCCACCGGAAGGTGGCGAACGAGTGCGCCGGCACCGTCTCGACGAAGGAACGGCCGGCGAGTACGACCCGTACCGTGGTGTCGGCGTCATTGCTGTTGCTGACAACGGCGACGAAGTTGTTCTCCTTGTCCCGGTAAACCACGTTGCTGATGCCGTGCGCCGGGGCACTCGACTCCACCCGCACGTGCTCCGGGCTGAGGTACCGCGCGAACTGCCCCATCGTGTACAGCTCGTCCCGGACGGTGAAGGTACCCGTCGTGGTGTTGACGGTGACCAGGCGGTTTGGCCATTTCATGGTCCGGCCGACCTCGTCCCAGTTGACGTTGTTGTCGCGCGCGTCCGTCCAGTGCAGCGTCCCACCGTTCTGATCCGTCGCCTGCGCCCACATGATGTATGAGCTGGCGTCCAGCCGGAAGTAGCTCAGGATGGAGTCCGGGGAGACGCTGCCCGTCTCGGTCATCTCGATGGGCTTGCCGTACTGCTCAAACGCCTCGCGCATGACCTTCGGGTCGCCCCAGTAGGGGTGGAAGGCGATGGCGTCGGCTGCCGCGCGGACCTGCGCGCCGGTCACCGAGCCGTCCGGTGCGTTCTCGAAGATGCGGTAGTAGTTCTTCGTCTCGGTGCTGTTGGGGTCGCGCCAGTCCCAGAAGTTGAAGTCGTGTACGTAGAGCTGGGTGTCGAGCCGGGCGGTGGCGAACTCGCGGTGGATGGCGAGAGCCAGCTTCTGCTGCTGCGCCACACTGATGTCCATGGCCGGGTAGACGACGTCCATGCCGGGCTCGTTCAGCAGCGTCAGCGCGTCCACCTTGATGCCGTGCTTCGCGTACGCCTGGACGAATTTCGCGTAGTAGCGCGCGAAGACGTCGATGCAATCGTCGCGCAGCTTGCCCGCCTGGTAGTAGCTCGTCGTGCTGCCCGGCCGGAGCGCGACCTCGCCGGTGAACCGGTTATTGGTCTTCATCCATGCCGGGGCACTCCACGCGGAGGCGAAGAACGTGGCGCGTGGGTTGTAGCGCTGGATCAGCTTGATGGTGTCGATGATGTGCAGGTCCAGGTCGTGCTGGATGGAGAAGTACTTCAGCCCGAAGTCTTCGGTGACGCCCGCGGGGAGTTCGTCCTCCGACCAGAACGGCAGGTGCTCGATGACGTCCGGGCTGCCGATCGTCACGCGGAACCGGTCGAGGCCGGCCCCGTTCTTCGGGTCGACGAGCAGCCGGATGGCCTCATCGCGTTTCGTGGGGCTGAGCTTCCACAGGTTGGAGACGCTCGTCTCGTCGAGGGAGAAGCCGATACCCGTGTAGTGCTGGCGCGGCTGGCTGGGGTCGACGACGACGGTCGCATCGGCGGGCGCGCCCTTGTCGTCGCCCACGCGAACGGTGGGCAACTGCTGCCACCCGTGTGCGGCGCCAGTGGAGTACGTTCCGGTAACGAGAGAGCCATCGTGGGCCCTCCCCGCCGTCGCTGCCGGCGGCAGCGCGGCT
This sequence comes from Dactylosporangium sp., assembly GCA_025965915.1. GTDB lineage: Bacteria > Actinomycetota > Actinomycetes > Mycobacteriales > Micromonosporaceae > Planosporangium. Next base: position 2,909 of record JAOPWA010000192.1, read on the forward strand.
GTGATCACAGTGACCGTTGCCGATGCGGCGACGAGTGCTGCGGTAATGGATCGCCTCACGGCGCCTCCTGGGTGTCGGGGAGTGTCCTTACGGCAAGCTCCGGTACTGACTGTCGCTGCCGGTCTACGTCCACAGTGGCGAATGGAGGGGCGTTTCTCGCGTCGCGGAGATATTTGCGGAACGACCAGTGCTGCGCTCGCGGGCTTACTTTTACTTTTGCTTAGGCTTAAGTCAAGGAGTAAATTTACTGGGATCACTTTCGCGGCGCCGCCGCGCCGATCCTGGACGCCGACGCACAGGCCGTCGCGGGAATTTGCCACCGTCCTCCTAGGACGGTACTGCGAGGTGACCACTTCGGTGCGGCCGAAGCGGTCAGGTGGGGAGAGCGCGCCTGGTCAGCGCCTTGATCGACTCGCGCCTTCGCCGGGCGGCCGGTCGACCAGGGCGGCCAGCCTGTCAGGTAAGGCGTTGCCGCGCCTGCCTGAGGTGAGTGGTCATCGTCGCGTGGGCGAGTGACGCGTCATGGTTCAGTTGTCCGGCACCAACTACCTGGCCCTCGCCGAGGTGCAGGTGTTCGCGGCGGGCTGAACCACGGGCGTCGGGGAGGTCACCGGGCCTCCCCGACGCCCCCTGGCGCAGCGTTGCTCAAAATCGGCGGACGCTTTGAACTTGTCTCGGTCCGAGGTCAGCGACGGAATCCGATCTCACGAGAGCTTCGCGAGCAGTAGGTTCGGGTCGACATGGGCGAAGTACGCCGCGCTCGCCACATACGCGCTCGAGCCGCGAACCGCTATGGAGGTCGGGTTGGACAGCCCGTCCGTCGCGGTGAGCACGGTTTGGTGCGTGCCGTCCGGGTGGACGATGCTGACTTCGCTCACGAAGTTCTGCGCGGCCAGCACCGTGTCGCCGTCGCCAGTGAACGCGAAGTCGTCGATGGCGGTGAGGCCCTGCGCCACGGTCGTGACCGCACCCGCCGTGCCGTGCACGCCAATGGGTACGCGCAGCAGGGTGCCCTTATCGGTGTTGCTTACCCAGATCGCGCCGTCGTGTACTTTGATGCCGTTCGCCCCGAACCCGGAGCTGCGCGCGGTGGACGGCTCGAACTCCGCGCCCCGGGCCCAGACGGACGCCGTGCCGCTCTTCAGTGACACCTTCCACACCGTGCCACTGATGGAATCGGTCGCGTACAAGTTGTCCTGACCCCGGTCGAGCGTCAGGCCGTTGAGGAACTTCACCTCGGGCAGGGCCACGACCTGTACGGGAGTGCGATCCCCCGGAGCGATGCGCCAGATACCGGACTGGCTGCCCGCGTTGTAATTGACGTAAAGGGAGCCGTCTTTACCGCGCACGATGCCGGACACCTTTGCGGTGCCTGTGGCCGGTGCCGGAAGGGTGGCCAGAATCGAGACCGAGCCGTCCTTGCTGACCCGGGCGACCTGCCTGGCCTGGTTGAAGGTGACGTCGGCGGCTCCGCCGGGCTCCAGCGTGATGTTCTCCGGCTGCTGCAGGGCGTTGACGTCGAAGTGGGCGACCTCCCGCGCATCGCTCAGCGGGGCGGTGGAGGCGTAGGCGGGAACTGCGACTTGCGCGGTGGCGAAACCAGCAAGTGCGACGATACTCAGTAGTGCGGTGCGACGACAGCGCAAGATAAGCCTCCAATGATGTCCGATGGACGCTCGGAGCGACTCGAGTCATAGGTGTCGGGCTCACGAGGTGCCGGTCCTCTCACGAACCGAACGCTGCCACGCGAACCTGTGCGGAAGCTATGGCGAGGACCGCCGGATCCCTGCCGCTCAGCGGAGCGCCGAATAGATCAGCTGGCGCAGCTGCGGCCGGATCGGGTGGTACGACGATGGTACGAGCTGAGTGAAGAATGAGACGGTCAGCTCCTCGGCGGGATCGATCCAGAACGCCGTGCTGGCCGCACCGCCCCAGTAGTACGCGCCGGGTGAGCTGGGATAGCGGGCCGGTATCGGGTCCCGTACCACGGCGAAGCCCAGGCCGAAGCCGACCCCCTCGAAGATCGCCTCGGCGAAGCCACCCGCGTTGAGTTGGTCGAGGTCGGCGCCGCCGGGCAGGTGGTTGCGGGTCATGTAGCGGACTGTGCGGCTGCCCAGCAGGCGTACCCCGTCAAGTTCGCCTTCATTGAGCAGCATCTGCATGAACCGCTGATAGTCGGCCGCGGTGCAGATCAGGCCGGCGCCACCGGCGAACAAGCCCGGCCGCGACCTGGCCTTGGCGCCCATCACGGTCAATTCGACGGCCTTGCCGGTGGCTGGATCGGGAGTGTAGAGCGTCGCCAGCCGGTGCGCCTCGGCGTCATCCACCCACCACCGGGCGTCGGCCATACCGAGCGGCCCGAAGATGCGTTCGGTGCAGAACCCGGCAAGGCTCTGGCCGCTGATCACCTCGATCAGCCGCCCCAGTACGTCGGTCGCCACCGAGTAGCCCCACCTGGTACCCGGTTGGAAGAGCAGCGGCAGTGCCGCCCACCCCCGGCAGGCCGCGGCGAGGTCGCCGTCGGTAACCGTGTCCAGGTCGAAGCCTGCCGCCCGGTACATCGCGTCGACCACGCTGGTCCGCATATGCCCGTAGGTCAGCCCCGAGGTGTGGGTGAGTAGATGCCAGACCCGGATCGGCTCGGTGGCCGGCTCGGTCACCGGGGCGGTGGCCGACCCCTTGCCGTAGACCCGGACGTCGGCGAACTCCGGCAGCCAGCGGCTGATTTCATCGGTCAGCTCGAACCGGCCCTCTTCCCAGAGCATCATCGCGGCGACCGAGGTGACCGGTTTGGTCATCGAGTAGATGCGCCAGAGGGCGTCGGGCGGTACCGGATCGCCGGTTTCCCGGCACAGCCAGCCGTACGTGCTGGCGTGCGCCACCTCGCCGTGGCGCGCGACGACCAACTGCCAGCCGGCCAGCCGGCCGTCCTCGACGTACCTGGCGAAGTGCGCATCGAGTCGGGCCAACTGGCGCGGGTCGAGTCCAACCTGATCCGGGTCGGCGGTGGGCTGCATGAGGGGCTCCCGGTACGGGTCACGGTGGGCGGGGACGGGGGACGGGGGACGGGGGACGGGGGTAAGGGCGGTCGCGTCAATCGAAGACCGGCAGGTGACGGGTGCGCGCCGCGGCCAGGTGCGCGCGCATGGCTGCCTCGGCCGCGTCGGGATCGGCCCGCTGGATGGCTTTCGCGATGAGCCGGTGCTCCTCGCCGGTGGTGCCGGCCTCCGCGTACGGGAAGTACAGCCGGTGGATGTGCAGGTGCGCGTGCAGGCGGGTGACGCCGTCACGCAGCAGCGGATTGTCTGCCGTCTGCGCGATCAGATCGTGGAAGCGGGCGTCGAGGGCGGTGAACGACGCATGCGAGCGGCGTCCGTCGGTGCCCGGCGTCTCCACTGCGACGGTCTGGCCCGCTTCGGCGGTGATCGCGGAGCGGGCTTCCGGCGCGGCCCGCTCCGCGGCCCACCGCGCTGCCGCGCCCTCCAGGACCAACCGCATGTCGAACATGTTGGTGAACTCCTGCCGGGTGAGCAGCGGGCTCACGGTGTAGCCGGCCAGTGGTCGCTTGCGGACCAAGCCCTCGGACTCCAGCCGGGCCAGCGCCTCCCGCACCGGAGTGGCGGAGACCTCCAGCTCGCGGGCCAGCGCGTCGATGTTCACCCGGGCCTTGGGAGCCAGCGTGTGCTCCATGATCAGCGACTTGAGCGACTCGTACACGTCGTCGCCCAAGGTGGACCGTCGTACCGGCGTGACGCCAGTCGCGGCCGGACCCGTAGCGGGTGCGGCGCTTGTCATGTGCCTGCCTTTCCGGTGCACAAGCCCGTTTCTTCGAGGTTAAGGCTTGACTATGACTTTGCTAACGAGTAGACATCCAGGAAAGATCCTATAGGATCGACGATATATCCGAAAGGATGCGGTCATGAGGCCGTTGGTTCGACTCAGTTCGGTCGTCGCCCTGGTTGTCATCACAGTGGTCGCGGCCGCTGGATGCTCGAAGAAGAGCAACGCGGGCGGGGCAGCCTCGACCGCACTGTCCCACTCACAGGTCAAGCTCGCGCTGGTGCCGGGTGGCGCGCACCCGTACTTCCAGCCATGGAAGGCTGTCGGCGCCAAGGCCAAGACCGACTTCGGCCTCGGCGACGTCACGTTCAACGAGACATCCGGATGGGACCAGACCAAGCAGAACGACGTGCTCACCTCGCTCGCCGCGCAGGGCTACAACGCCTTCGGCATCTTCGGCGTGGCACCGGAGAACATCAACTCCACGTTCAGCAACCTCAAGCGCCAGGGCTTCCACGTCGCCTCGCTGGCCTCGTGCCCGGCAGGTAACACCGACGAAGCCGCCTTCTGTCTCTCCACCGACGTGAAGCAGGCGGCCTACAAGGCGGCCAAGGCTGCGATCGAATCCATGGGCGGCAAGGGCAACCTGGTCCACCTCACCGGCAACAAGGTCGACTCCAACACGCAGCGGCGGATGGCCGGCGTGCAGCAGGCAGTCGACGAGACGAACGGTGCGGTCAAGCTGATCGACACGGTGACCGACATCGACACCGATCTGCAGACCGCGCAGAAGGCAGTGGCTGATCTGACAGCCGCCAAGGGCACGCAGATCAACGCCATCGTCAACACCGCCTACAACCCAGCGGTGGCGTCGGCCGCCGCGGTCAAGCAGGCCGGGCTTCCCATCAAAGTTGTCGCCATCGATGACGATCCGACCATCATCAACGACATCAAGGACGGATCGGTGGCCGCCACGGTCCTGCAGAACCCGGTCGGGCAGGCCTACGTCGGCGCGTACGCCCTGATGAAGCTGGCCGGCGGGTGCGCCATGTCGCAGCCCGGCGTGACCGTCGACTCCGGCTCGTTCGTGGTCACCAAGGCGAACATCGACAGCTATGACAACGATCGTCAAGCCAAAACCGACTCCCTCAAGCAGGACTTCGACTCGAAGTACCTGAGCTGCAAGTAGACCCCGACCAGCGACCGGAGCGGGTCATCCCGCCCGCCCCGGTCGGTCAGCCCGGATTCCCTCAGGAGTTGCCGGTGCCACCCAACACCATCGCCGCGCGTAGCGCACCGCGGATCACCACCGCGGAGGCGTACCTGGTCGACGTCGCCGTCGAACGGGAGCGCACCGATGCGGTGCAGTCCTTCCTCAAGCAGGAGACCATCTTCGTCGAGATCACCACCGACGACGACGGCCGCGGTACGGGCTACTCGTACACGATCGGTACCGGCGGTGCCGCGGTCGTGGCCCTGCTGCGGGGCAGCATGCTGCCCCGGCTGATCGGGGCGGATCCGCGGCGGGCCGAGGCGGTCTGGCGCGACCTGTTCGCCGCCAACCGGGCCACCACCGTCGGTGCCATCACCTCGCTCGCGCTCGCCGCGGTGGACACCGCACTCTGGGACTGGCAGTGCCGCGCCGCCGGCCTTCCACTGTGGATGTATGCGGGAGGTGCCAAGGACCGCATCCCGCTCTACGACACCGAAGGTGGCTGGTTGCACCTGGACACCGAGCAGTTGGTCACCGGCGCCAAGGCCAGCCAGGCGGCCGGCTGGAATGGAGTGAAGATCAAGGTCGGCCGCTCGCCGGCCGCCGACGCCGAGCGGCTGGCCGCGGTCCGCGCCGAGGTCGGCCCGGAGATGGACATCATGGTCGACGCGAACCAGTCGTTGACCGCGGCCGAAGCCATCCGCCGGGCACGCCTGCTTGAGCCGTCCGACCCGTACTGGTTCGAGGAACCCGTGCCCGCCGACGACATCGCCGGGCACGCGGCCATAGCGGCAGCGGTCACCACCCCGGTGGCGGTCGGCGAGTCGCTGTACTCGGTGAGCCAGTTCGCCGAGTACCTGCAGCGCCGCGCGGCCGGCATCGTCCAGGTCGACGCGGCCCGGATCGGCGGCATCACCCCGTGGTTGAAGGTGGCCCACCTGGCGGAGGCGCACAACGTCGCGGTGTGCCCGCACTTCCTGATGGAACTGCACGTCAGCCTGTGCTGCGCGGTGCCGAACAGCCGGTACCTCGAATACATCCCGCAGTTGCGGGCGATCACCAGGCAGGAGATCGAGGTGACGGACGGGGCGGCCGTCGCGCCGAGCGCACCAGGCCTGGGCATCGAATGGGATCCCGACGCGATCGACGACCGGAGGGTGCAGTGATCTCGAAGACCCGCGCGGACCCCCCCGCGCCGGGTGGCAGCGGCACGGTGCCGGCAGCAGAGCGCGACGACGAGATGGCCGCGGCCACCGGGAAATCCGGGCGCGCCACCCGCATCCCGTTGTGGGCCAACCCGCGGATCGGCCTCACCGTGGTGCTGATCGCCCTGGTGGTGCTCTTCACCGCGCTACGCCCGGCGTTCCTCAACACCCGGCTCACCCTGGTCCCGATGCAGGCCGACATCAGCGTGTACGCGGTCGCCGGCCTGGCCCAACTCAGCGTGCTGTCGCTGGGCCACATGAACATGGCGGTCGGCCGGATGGCGGCGATGAGCGCGTTCGCCGCAGGCCTCGCGCACGACCGGCTGGGCACCCCGCTGATCGTCGACCTGCTGATCGGCATGGCCGCCGGGGCGCTGCTCGGCGCGCTGGCCGGACTGCTGATCGCGCGCACCGGGGTCAACTCGTTCGTGGTCACGCTGGCCCTTGACTTCGCCCTGGTCGGCCTGGTTTCCCTGCTGTACTCCCGGTTCACCAACGGCGTGGCCTTCCCGCGACTGCCAGCTGGCATGTCCGACCTGCGCTACAGCACGATGGCCGACTACTGCGCGGGCAACCTGTGCGGCCCACCGATTCCGCTGGTGGTACCGGTGGCGCTGGCGGCCGCGCTCGCGGTGGGCCTGCTGTTCCGGTGGTCTCGTCTGGGTCGGGAGATCCTCATGACCGGGGCCAACGGGAAGGCGGCCCAACTGTCCGGCATCCCGGTGCGGGCCCGGGTGATCCAGGCGCACGCACTATCCGGCCTGCTCGCCGGCCTGGGCGGGTTCCTGCTGGCGGCCAACGGCGGTGCCTTCTCCGCCAGCATCGGCGACCAGTTCCTGCTTCCGTCGTTCCTGGCGCCGGTGCTCGGCGGCACGTTGCTGGCCGGTGGAGCGGTCAGTGTGCTGGGCACCATGCTGGGCGCGACTATCACGCAGGTAATTTACAAGGGCCTCAACCTGCTGCAGTTCCCGATCGACCAGCTGAAGCTCTACATCGGACTGGTGTTGCTGGTCGCGCTGTCGCTGGATCGGCTGCGGCACGTCGTTGCCGAGCGCCGAGGGGTAAGGCCATGACCGAGTGCACCGAGCGCCGCGAGGACCGCGAGGGCATGGCGAAGGGAGCTCTGGCGTGACCGTCGACACTCTCCCCGCGGCGCCCGACTCCGCGGCGCCCAACCGGGCAGCCGCGCGTGGCGCGCGGCTCATCCGTACATCCGAGTTCACCCTCGCGGTGCTGTCCGTCGCCGGGTTCGCCGCGATGACCGCGGCCACCCACGGCAATATGCTCTCCGCCGGCACGGTGGCCGCCTTCTTCCGGTTCCTCGCCGTGCCGATCGTCATCGGCCTCGCCCAGATGGTGGTCCTCGCCATCGGCCAGATGAATCTGTCGGTCGGGGTACTCACCGGCTACTGCGCGATGGTCGCGGCCTGGCTGATGGTCTCGGCAGGTTGGCCGGCGCCGTTCGCCGTGGTGGCCGCCATCCTGTTGGGCGGGCTGGTCGGTGCGGTCAACGGCCTCCTCGTCGTCTTCACCCGGATCAACGCGTTCATCGTCACCCTGGCCACCATGACCATCATCGACGGCCTGCGGTACCGGGTGCACGGGCCGGGCACCTACCAGAACTACTCGCCCATCCTGCAGCGCCTGGCCCGCGCGTCGGTGCTCGGGCTGCCGGTGGTGTTCCTGGTGGCGCTGCTCGCCGCGGCCGTGGTCTGGTTCTTCTTCGCCCGCACCGTGGCCGGTCGGCACCTGCTCGCCAGCGGGGGCAGTCCGTTCTCGGCCCGGCTGTCCGGCGTCTCGAATAACCGCTCGATCGTGCTCGCGCACATCCTGTCCGGGCTGCTCGCCGGGTTGGCCGCGGTGATCGTCGTGGCACTGTCCGGGTCGGTCAACGCGAGCGTCGGCGACGGCCTGCTGCTGCCCAGCTTCGCCGCACCGATCATCGGTGGGGTGGCGCTGGCCGGCGGCGTGGTCAGCGTGGTCGGTACCTGCCTGGCCGCGTTCCTGGTCCGGCTCGTCGACGTGGCACGGGCCCAGTTCGGCATCAACCCGCAGTGGGTCGACCTGATCGTCGGTGCCGTGGTACTCGGCGCGGTGCTGATCGGCGCCGTGCGGCAGAAGCTCGCCACCCGGAGGACATCATGATTTTGACCGCCGATGGCCTGGTCAAGACGTTTCCGGGGGTACGCGCGCTGGACGGCGCCACGCTGAGCCTGGCGGCCGGCAGCGTACACGCGCTGCTCGGCGAGAACGGGGCCGGCAAGAGCACGCTGGTGAAGATCCTGACCGGGGTGTACCGGCCGGATGCCGGGCGGATCACCTTCGACGGCACGGAAACGCACTTTGCCGGCCCGCTCGACGCGCTGCGCGCCGGGATCGGCGTGGTACACCAGGAACGCAACCTGATCCCCGAGTTCACGGTCGCCGAAAATGTGGTCCTGCACCACCTGCCGAGCCGGTTCGGGCTGGTGCGCCGGGGCCGGCTGCGGGCCGAGGCGGTGCGCTGCCTGGACCTGCTCGACCTCGACCTCGACCCGGATGCGCCGGTGTCGAGCCTGTCGGTGGCCCAGGCCCAGCTCGTCGAGATCGCGAAGGCGCTCTCGGTGGACAGCCGGGTACTGCTGCTCGACGAGCCGACCGCGTCGCTGACCGGTGACGAGGCGGCCCGGCTGTTCGCCATCGTCCGCAAGCTCACCGCCACCGGGCACGCCGTGGTACTGGTCAGCCACAAGCTCGAAGAGGTGTTCGCGGTCGCCGACACGGTCACCGTGCTGCGCGACGGGCGCAGCGTCGCCGAGGCGCAGCCGCTGTCCGGCTATACCCGCGACCAGGTGGTGGATCTGATGGTGGGCCGGGCGTACGCCTCGGTCGAGCTGCAGCCGCGCACCGTCGACCAGAGCGCGACGCCGGCCCTGGCCGTGCGCGACGTGTCCACCGCCAGCGGCCACCGGGGCGTGTCGCTGCAGGTGGCACCGGGCGAGATCCTCGGCCTGTACGGCCTGGTCGGCGCGGGCCGCACCGAGCTGGCCAAGGCGCTGCTCGGGCTGGACCGCATCCTCGGTGGCGACGTGCTCGTCCATGGCCGGCCGGCGCGCATCCGCGGCGTGGGCGACGCGCTGCGCCGGTACAAGATGGGGTACGTCACGGAGAACCGCAAAGAGGAAGGACTCTTCCTCGAGCAGCCGATCACCCGCAACATCGGGGTGACCATCTGGCGGCGGCTGACCCGGGCCGGACTGATCCCTGACGGCGCAGAGCGCCGGATGGTCGAGGAGTACTCTGCCGCCCTCGGCATCCGCGCCGCCTCCCCGCGCCAGCTCGCCGGCCAGCTCTCCGGCGGCAACCAGCAGAAGGTCAGCCTCGCCAAGTGGCTGGCGGCCGAGTGCGACATCCTCATCGTCGACGAGCCCACCGTCGGCATCGACGTGCGTACCAAAGCCGCCTTCCACGAAATCATCTCCACATTGGCCAGCCAGGGCATGGCCATCCTGTTGATCTCGTCGGACCTGCCCGAGGTCGTCACGCTGGCCGACCGCATCGCGGTGATGGCCGATTTCACCGTCCGGGGCGACCTGGTCAACTCGCACGACTACGACCGGGTGAGCCAGGCGGTCATCCGGCTGATCCACGCCACCGGCGAACATCCGGATCCCGGCGGCCCCGGCGGCGCGCCAGCCGCCGCGGGCGCCGCGAGCCAGGGGAGTACCTCGTGAATCCGTTCGAGCGGGTCGCCATCGGTGACACCGCCGTCAGCGTGACCCGGCTGGGGCTCGGCCTCGCCCCGATCGGCGGCCTGTTCGGCACGGTCGGCGAGGCGGGCGCGGTGGACACCATCGACGCGGCCTGGCAGGCGGGCATCCGGTACTTCGACACCGCGCCGCAGTACGGTGCCGGGCTGTCCGAGCGGCGGGCCGGAGCCGCGCTGGCCGGCCGCGACCGGTCGGCGTACACGCTGTCCACCAAGGTGGGGCGGCGGCTGGTCAGCGGCGCCCCCCACGAGGCGGGGTTGTGGGCCGAGCCGAGCGGCCAGGTGGCGGTCTTCGACTTCTCGGCGGAGGGTACCCGGACGGCCTACCGGGAGAGCCTGATCCGGCTGGGCCTGGGCCGGGCCGACATCCTGCACATCCACGACCCCGACGAGCACTTCGCCG
>JAOPWA010000206.1 GCA_025965915.1 Dactylosporangium sp.
CGGTCGCCTTCGCCTCGGAGGCGGCGACCTTGGCGTCGGACGCGGCGACCTTCGTCGCGCGATGCGGCGCCAGCACCATGATCATGTTACGGCCGTCCTGCTTCGGAGCGGCCTCGACAAACCCCAGCTCCGCGATCTCTTCCGAGAGCCTACGCAGGAGCCGGAAACCCAGCTCCGGGCGGCTCTGCTCGCGACCACGGAACATGATCGTCACCTTGACCTTGTCACCAGCCTTGAGGAACCGGACGACGTGACCCTTCTTGGTCTCGTAGTCGTGCGGGTCGATCTTCGGCCGGAGCTTCATCTCCTTGATGACGGTCTGCTGCTGGTTACGCCGGGCCTCGCGCGCCTTGAGTGCACTCTCGTACTTGAACTTGCCGAAGTCCATGAGCTTGCACACCGGCGGGCGGGCCAGGGGCGCAACTTCGACCAGGTCCAGATCGACGTCCGCGGCCAGCTGAAGGGCACGCTCCAGCGGGACGATACCCACCTGCTCACCCTCCGGGCCGACCAGCCGGACCTCGCGCGCCCGGATCTGCTCGTTGACGCGTGGCTCGGTGCTGATGAGGCCTCCTAAAGTCATATTTTTTCTTTTGCCGAGCGTTTCCCGGCAAGTCGACCGAAAAGCAGAAGGCCCCGGCGCATGCCAGGGCCCGCTCGACCGGTCATAGCGCACAACGCGCTACCGCTAGCCGAAATTCCGGCTGCGGCTGACCGGACCCGGCCGCTGCATGGCTGCTCGGGTGGGAGCGGGGTGCTCCGCTTTGAACACTGTGCGTAACCGGTCACTCGCGTGAATCGGCGGCACGATGTGGTCGACCCCGCAAGACTACCAGGAGCGCCCCACCGTGCGCTAACCGAGGCGTGGGTGATGTCGGGGAGGACGATCAGGCGCCGTCAGTGGGCGCGACGCGCGTCTGCGCCCGGCGGGACTCCAGCATGGCGCGCAGGACCCGCACCGCCTCCAGCGCGTGCTCCTTGTCGGCGGCCTGCACCGCCAGCACGCTCACCACATCCTCGTCTTCGAGTTCGATGCTCGCCCAGGGCGCGCCACGCGAGAAGCGCACCGCACGGATGATCTCCCACGGCAGGTCGTAGCCGCCCAGCACATTGCGCACGTGCACGCCGCGCTCGTCGGCGACGACGCGCGGCCGGGTGAACATCAGGATTCCCAGCGCCGCCAGCAGCCCAAGACCGACCATGGCAGCCTGGTCGCCGCGCTGGAACGTACCCGGCGCACCGTCACCCAGCGGGCCGTGCAGGCCGAACGAGATGACGGTGAACACGATCATGACGGCGACTGCCGACACCCAGCAGACCGCACGGAGTCGACGCGGACGAAAAATGACCGACTGGTTCACAGACGCGCTCACGGCAACCGAGTCTGCCACGTCGGCCGGCGGCTACAGCCGGCAGGCGTGGATGTCGGTCACCAGGATCGCCCGTGCACCCATCTCGTACAGCTCGTCCATGATCCGGTGAATATCGGCGCGCAGGACCATCGCCTGCACCGCCACCCAGCCCTCCCGGTGCAGCGGGGAGATCGTCGGCGACTCGATACCGGGCGTGAGCGCGGAGGCCTGCTCCAGCAGGTCGGCACGCACGTCGTAGGCGAGCATCACGTACTGGCGGGCGACCAGTACGCCCTGCAGGCGCCGCAACAACTGGTTGACCGGGTGCGTTGGCTCCTCGGCGCCCCGACGGCGGATCAGGATCGCCGACGACTCCAGCAGCGGCTTGCCCACCGGCTCCAGACCGGCCTGGCGCAGCGTGGCGCCGGTCGACACCACGTCGGCGATCACGTCGGCCACTCCGAGACGGATCGCGTTCTCCACGGCGCCGTCCAACCGGACCACCTCTGCGGCGAGAGCGTGCTCGGCCAGGTAGCGGGCGACCACGCCGGGGTACGCGGTGGCGATCCGCCGACCGGCGAGATCGGAAGGTGCGCCCAGCGTGCCGGGGCGGGCGGCGAAGCGGAACGTCGCGCCGCCGAACCCCAGATCGAGCAACTCCTCGGCGCCGGTGTCGGCGTCGATGAGCAGATCACGGCCGGTGATTCCGAGATCGAGGTCACCGGAGCCGACGTAGGTGGCGATGTCGCGGGGACGCAGGTAGAAGAACTCGACGTCGTTGGCGGGATCGGCGCAGACCAGGTCGCGGTCGTCGGTGCGCTGGCGGTAGCCGGCCTCGCGCAGCATGGCGGCGGCCGGACCGGACAGGGTTCCCTTGTTGGGGATGGCGATACGCAGCATTTCAGGCTCCTTCGAAGAACGTGGGGACATCGGACGCAAACGTCACAGATGTCGGTACACGTCCTCCAACTCCAGCCCGGTCGCGAGCATCAGCACCTGCACCTGGTAGAGCAGTTGAGAGATCTCCTCAGCGGTGCGCTCGCGGCCCTCATGCTCGGCGGCCATCCACGCCTCGGCCGCCTCCTCCACGACCTTCTTGCCGATCGCGTGCACCCCACGCTCCAGCGCCGCAACGGTGCCGGAGCCGGACGTGCGCGCCGCGGCCTTGCCCCGTAACTCCTCGAACAGGTCGTCGAACGTCTTCACGGGCCATGAGTCTGCCAGGGCCCACCGGCGTCCATCACACCGGTTCCACTCCGCGGACCGTGCGCCGGATCAGGACCGGTCGTCCGGCCAGCCGGTCGGCTCCAGGATCACCACCGGGATCTCCCGCCCGGTGCTCTTCTGGTACTCGTCGTACGGGGGCCAGATGCGGGCCATCTCCGGCCACAGTCGCGCCCTTTCGCCGGCGTCCGCGACTCGGGCCCGGGCGTCGAACTGATCGCCGAGAACCTGCACCCGCACGTTCGGGTCGGCGGTGAGGTTGCGAAACCAGTACGGATCCGCGGGGTCGCCGCCCTTGGACGCCACGACGACGTACCGGTCACCGTCGCGGCCGTAGATCAACGCGTTGCGGCGGCCCTGGCCGGAGCGGTGACCCCGCGTCGTCAGCAGCAGCGTGTAGACCCCGGGTCGCCACTCGTGACCGTCGCGACCCTCGGTCTCCAGGTACCGGCGGACGTGGTCGGCCTGCCAATCCTCGGTGGGGTCGATGGGGCGGTCCAGGTCTGTCATCTCAGCTCCTCCGTGATGATCTACCTTTCCCAGCCTGGCACCTGCCCGGGCCGGCCGCCACTCGGACCGACGGACGCCACTCCATCCGCTGACGCCGGGATGGCGTCAGCGGATGGGTGGCGCACCGGGCGTGCCGGGCGGTACAACCGTGTGGTGGAGCCGGCGGGCGGGGTACACGGAGCGGTCAAGCGGGAGCTGCTGGTGCGCCTGCTGGACTCGGCGGCGCCGGCGCTGGTGCACGGCGGGTTCACCTACGCGGAGGGCTACGCGGGCGCCACCGCCGGCCAGGAGCCCTCGGCGATCGCCGCGCTGCGGGTGTTCGGCGAGTTCGCCGACCGGCTCCGCGGGCCGGTCGCGGTCGTACTCGTGGGCGCCGACCGTGACCTGCTCGATGCGTTGAGCGCGCAGATCGCGCGGCTACGCGCGGAGATCGGCCTGCCGGCAACGGTACGCGTGTACGCCGTCCCCGGTGACTGCGACGACGAGCTCGTACCCGCGCTGGAACGGTCCGACGCATTCGGCGCGCCGATCGTCGGTTACCTGGACGCGACCGGCGCAGCTGCACCCGGCTACGACACGCTGACGCGACTGTCGGCCGGTCACCACACGGACGTGCTCATCGCGCTCGACCCGGCCGCGCTGACCGCCGCGGCCGACCAGCCCGACGCGGGTGCCGGCGACCGCCTCTTCGCACCCGGAGCCTGGCGAGCCGCGGCTGACCTGCCGGCCGCCGACCGGTACCCGTACCTGGTCACCTGCTATCGGGAAACGCTCGGACGTGCCGGGCTGGCCCTGGTCACCCACGTCGAACTGGTCGACGACGACGGGTACGCGCAGCTGCTGTTCTTCGCCACCGCGTCGGGCAAGAGCCTCGACCGGTTCAAGGACGAGCTGTGGGCCGTCGACGAGTTCGCCGGCGTGCGGTACCGGGACCCGCGCGACCGCGACCACGCGCTGCTGGACATCTCACTGGAGCCGCATCTCGGTCCGCTGCGCCGGGCGCTGGTCGACCGGGTCGAAACGATCGGCGGGTGCCCGGCCGAGGACCTGCGCCGCTACACCCGTACCGAGACGATCTATCGCGCTCAGGACGCCTTCCGTGCGATCGGCGGCCTGGTGGCGGCCGGCAGGCTGAGCCGGGATCCGCAGCGGGGCCGCCTGACCGCCGACACGGTCATCCGGCCGGGCGGCTCCGCGCGGTGACCGTCAGGACCGGTGCACCCGGCGCAGGGTCAACACCGCGTCCAGCGCGGCGATGGTGGAATCCCACCCCTTGTCCTCCGGCGAGTCCGGGAATCCCGCACGCTCCCGCGCCTGCGCAGCCGTGTCCACGGTGAGTACGCCGTGCGCGACCGGGGTCGACTCGTCCAGCGCGACCCGGGTCAGGCCGCTGGTGACCGCCTGGCAGACGTGCTCGAAGTGCGCGGTGTCCCCACGGATCACCACACCGAGCGCGACGACGGCGTCGTAACGGCGGGCGAGCGCCTGCGCGATCACCGGCAGCTCGACGGAGCCGGCCACCCGGGCGACGGTCACGTGCTCCACGCCGCACGCCTTCGCGGCCTCCATCGCGCGGTCGTGCAACTGCATGGTGAGGTCCTCGTGCCAGCGGCTGACGACGATGCCGAGGGTCAACCCCGCGGCGTCCACGACCTCGAGGTCCGGACTCCCTTGCCCCGCCATGTGCTATGCCAGCCCTTCCGCCGTCATCTGGTCCAGTTCCTCCAGCAGGTGTCCCATGCGGTCCCGCTTGGTGCGGAGGTACCGCACGTTCTCGGGGTGCGGACGCACGGGTAGGGACACCAGGCCGGTGATTTTCAGACCATACCCTTCCAGACCCACCCTTTTAGCCGGATTGTTCGTTAACAGCCGCATACTTTGGATGCCGAGGTCGACGAGGATCTGCGCCCCCGCGCCATAGTCACGCGCGTCCGCCGGCAGCCCCAGCTCCAGGTTGGCGTCGACGGTGTCGCGGCCCTGGTCCTGCAGCTGATATGCCTGCAGCTTGTGCATCAGCCCGATGCCCCGACCCTCGTGGCCGCGCATGTAGAGCACGACCCCGCGCCCCTCGGCCGCCACCCTGCCCATCGCGGCCTGCAGTTGAGGGCCGCAGTCGCAGCGCAGCGAGCCGAACACGTCTCCGGTCAGGCACTCCGAATGCACCCGCACGAGCACGTCGTGACCGTCGCCGAGGTCGCCGTACACGAGTGCCACGCTCTCGGTGTCGTCGACGTTGACCCGGTAGCCCACGGCCCGGAAGGCCCCGAACTCGGTGGGGATACGCGCCTCGGCGACCCTCTCGACCTGCGTACCGGTACGCCGGCGGTACTCGATGAGGTCGGCGATCGAGATCAGCGTGAGATCGTGCGCCTCGGCGAACTTCTCCAGGTCCGGTACCCGCATCATGGTGCCGTCGTCGTTGACCAGCTCGCACAGCACGCCGGCGGGGCGCAATCCGGCCAACTCGGCCAGGTCGACGGCGGCCTCGGTGTGGCCCGGCCGGCGCAGCACCCC
Source organism: Dactylosporangium sp. (assembly GCA_025965915.1). Taxonomy (GTDB): domain Bacteria; phylum Actinomycetota; class Actinomycetes; order Mycobacteriales; family Micromonosporaceae; genus Planosporangium. Next base: position 5,601 of record JAOPWA010000206.1, read on the forward strand.
GCCCTTGCGGGCGCGCAACGGTACGACGTGCCCGGGCCGCGCCAGGTCGGCCGGGGAGGTTGCCGGGTCGGCGAGCAGGCGGATCGTGTGCGCCCGGTCCGCGGCGGAGATGCCGGTGCTCACGCCCTCACGGGCGTCGACGGTCACCGTGTACGCGGTGCCACGCCGGTCCTGGTTGGTGTGGTACATCGGGGGCAACTCCAGCCGGTCGGCGTCCGGCCCGGTCAGCGGCACGCAGATGAAACCCGACGTGTACCGCACCGTGAACGCCAGCAGCGCAGGCGTAGCCAGCTCCGCGGCGAAGATGAGATCCCCCTCGTTCTCCCGGTCCTCGTCGTCCACGACGATCACCGGGCGGCCGGCGGCGATGTCCGCGATCGCCCGGTCGATGTCTGCGAACCCGTTCATACGGCAGCCTCCACGTAACTCGGCGCCTGCTCACTCCGGCGGCGCAGCGCGCGCGAGATACGCATCCAGGAGACGAAGCCCCAGGCGCAGAAGAGCCCGTACACGCCGTACATGGCCGCCGACGGATAGAACCCGCCCTGCAGCAGCAGCGGCACCCCGACCGTGTCGACGGCGATCCAGATCAGCCAGAACTCCACCCAGCCACGGGCCATTCCATAGGTCGCGAGCAGGCTGCCGACGAGGATCCAGGCGTCCGGCAGCGGCCCCCATGACCCGAGCGCCGCGAGGACCGGGTAGGCCAGCGCCATCCCGACCACCACCGCGCCGAGCAGCGCGACGCGCTCGCGGTTCGTGGCCCGGCGCGGCACCACTCCCCCGGCGTCGGGCGCCGTGGCCTGGCGGCGGTTGCGCGACCAGCGCCACCAGCCGTACACGCTCACCGCGAAGAAGAACACCTGGCGCCCGGCCTGCCCGTACAGGTCGACCGCCTGCGGCGTGGCGAACGCCCCGCCCAGGAAGACGGTGAAGAGCAGGGCGTTGCCGAGCATGCCGATGGGCCAGGCCCAGACCAGCCGACGCATCCCCAGCAGCGCCGACGCCAGGCCGAAGACATTGCCGATCACCTCACGCCAGAGGACGGTGGAACCGGCCACCTCCAGGCGCGCGTCGAGCAGCCAGCGCAGCGTGCCCATCACGCGACCCCGTCCCGGTCCGCGACCAGCTTCTCGACGTACTTCGCGATCACGTCAACCTCCAGGTTGACCGGGTCACCGACGCCCTTGTGACCGAGCGTCGTGAGCTTGAGAGTGGTCGGGATCAGGCCGACCTCGAAGAAATCGGCGCCAACCGCGGTGACCGTGAGCGACACCCCGTCGACGGTGATCGAGCCCTTCTCCACCACGTACCGTTCGAGCTTTTGCGGAAGGGTGAAGCGCACGCCCTCCCAGTGCTCGCCCGGCTGTCGCGCGGTGATCGTGGCGACCCCGTCGACGTGCCCCTGGACCAGGTGGCCACCCAGGCGGGTGGCGAGGGTCGCGGCGCGTTCCAGGTTGACCGGGTCCTCGGGTACGAGAGCCGCGAGCGACGTGCGGTCGAAGGTCTCCTTCATGACGTCGGCGGTGAAGACGCCGCCGTCGACCTCGACGACCGTGAGACAGACGCCGTTGACCGCTATGGAGTCCCCGTGGCGGGCGTCGGCGGCGACCATCTCGCCGCGGACGATCAGCCGTGTGTGATCGCCGGCCCAGCCGACGACGGTGCCCAGTTCCTCGACGATGCCGGTGAACACGCCCCGTAGCCTCCTTCGCTCGCAGCGCGCCGGCGGTGCCGTGGCGGCGACGAGCAGGAGAGGGACGGGCGGCCGCGAAGACGCACGCGGCACCCGACGACCGTGAAAACGGCCGACTCCCGCGCGCTGCCTCCCATCCGGACTTTCACCGTCGGCTCCGGAATCACACCGGATCCACCGGTCAATGGATTTGACCGGGTAGCGGGCTGCCAGCCTCGAGTAAGGCCGGGTCACCGCCGGTTCGGACTTTCACCGAGCCCCGCCAGCGCGTGGTGGGTACCCTGCGAGTCTTGCACACCGACCCACGGTGTGACCCGAGGCGAGCGACGCACGTCACAGCGCCGCCGCGTCAGATGCGGCGGCGGTCCATCGCCACGTAGGAGCCGTCGTGGCCCTTGGCGACGGTCTTCATCTCGGTGGCGATCTCGATGATCTCGCGCGGGCTGGCGTTGTTGCGGTTGGTCGACACCGCGACCCCGATGGACAGCGTGACCAGGTTGGCGCGCTGGACCTCACCATTGCGCTTGGTGACCTCGGCGTAGCCGCGATCCCGGTCCGCCGGGTCGTAGAGCGCGTCTGCCGCCGTCTCGAAGTCCACCACCGCCCGCTCGGTGACCGGGTACACCTGCTCAGGGGTGCACACCAGGATGAAGTCGTCACCGCCGATGTGGCCGAGGAACGCCGGCGGCAGGCCCACCCCGACGACGGCGCGGTGCAACGAACGGGCCAGCGCGCTGATGAACTCGTCGCCGCGGGCGAACCCGTACACGTCGTTGACGCTCTTGAACCGGTCGATGTCGACGTGGCACACCGCGTAGTCGGTGCCGCTGTTGACCCGGTCGGCGATCTCACGCAGGATGCGGGTGTTGCCCGGTAGCCCGGTCAGCGGGGAGATCTCGCGGGCCTCCTGGTTGCGCCGCAGCGTCGCCTGGACCCGGGCCACCAGTTCCATCGTGTCGAACGGCTTGACCAGGTAGTCGTCTGCTCCCGCGGTCAGGCCGAGGACCTTGTCCACGGTCAGGCCCCGAGCGGTGAGCAAGATGATCGGCATCGGCGCGGTCAGCGGGTTGGCGCGCAGCCGGCGGGTCAGCTCAAGCCCGTCGATCTTGGGCATCATCAGGTCGACGATCGCCAGCGCCGGCTGGTGGCGCTCGATCAACCCCAGCGCTTCCTCGCCGTCGTGGGCGAGCAGCACCCGGTACCCCTCGAGCTTGAGATTGACCTCGACGAAGCGCGCGATGTCGACGTCGTCGTCAACGACGATCAGCAGGTCCGGACGCGGCTCGGTTACGCCGACGCCTACCGCGACCCCCTCGACGCTCACGGCATTCTCCTCGTCTACCTCGTCTACCTCGACTACCTCATCGGTTGTCGGACCCGGAGTCGGCTCCGCCTGATCCAGTCACGCCGCCTGATCCAGTCACTGCGCCGGCCACCGCTTCCGCCGCCTGCCGGCGCAGTCGCCGAATCGCGTCCGCCGGGTCGTCGACCCCGTACACCGCGGTGCCCGCCACGAACGCGTCGGCGCCGGCCTCCGCCGCCGCCGCGATGGTGTCCGCGGCGATCCCACCGTCGACCTCGATGCGCAGCTCCAGGTGTCCGCTGCCGACGTGCCGCCGGGCGCTGCGCACCTTGTCCAACATCTCGGGCATGAACCGCTGGCCGCCGAAGCCGGCCTTGATCGTCATGATCAGCAAGGTGTCGAAGTGCGGCATGAGCTCCAGGTAGGGCTCGATCGGGGTGTCCCGGTCGATCGCCAGTCCGGCCCGGCTGCCGGCCGCCCGTAGATTCTTGGCCAGACCCACCGGGTCGGCGGCGGCCTCGACGTGGAAGGTCACGTTGTACGAGCCGGCCTCGGCGTACCCCAGTGCCCACCGGTCCGGCGCATCGATCATCAGATGGCAGTCGAACGGCAGCGTGGTCGCCTTGCGCAGGCTCTCCACGACCGGCAGCCCGATCGTCAGGTTGGGCACGAAATGGTTGTCCATCACGTCGATGTGCAGCCAGTCGGCGGCACCTTCCACTGCCCGCGCCTCATCGGCGAGGTGCGCGAAGTCGGCGGCGAGAATACTGGGAGCGACGATGAGCGACGAAGCAACCACGCGGCCAGTGTACGGATGGATGCTCGTCCGGTTCGGCCGAGTACACCTCACGAAAAGCTCAGGAAATCCGGCGGCCCCGCATTGCTTGCCGCCTGGCCACCGGTTGTGCCCCGCTCAGCCGGTTACGCCCCGCTTCACTCGCCCCGGCGAAGCACCGCCAGGAACATCGCGTCCGTACCGTGCCGGTGTGGCCACAGCTGCACGCTCGGGCCGCCGCCGAGGTCAGGCATGCCTGCCGGCAGCAGCGGCCGCACGTCGAGAAGATCAACCGGGTACGGCGCCCGCCGGCACGCCTCCGTGACCCCGACCTCGGTCTCCACCATGTGGGGCGAGCACGTCACATACGCGACGACGCCGCCTGGGCGGACCGCGCGCAGACCGGCGGCGAGCAGCTCACGCTGCAGCCTGGTCAACGGCGGCAGATCCGACGGCTTGCGGCGCCAGCGCGACTCCGGACGCCGCCGCAGCGAACCGAGGCCGGTGCATGGCGCGTCCACCAGTACCCGGTCGAAGCCCTGCTCGGGCAGTTCCTCGATCGCACCGACATCGCGGCCGTCGGCGGTTACCACCGTCACCGGCAAGTTCCGGGTGACGTTGGAGACGAGTTGGGCCCGGTGCGGGGTCACCTCGACCGCGGTCACGTGCGCGTCCCGCTGCGCGGCGAGGGCACCGAGCAGGCCTGACTTGCCTCCCGGCCCGGCGCACAGGTCCAGCCAGCGACTGTCGGAGCCGTCCAGGTTCGCGTTCGCCAGCGCCGCGGCGACGAGTTGGCTGCCCTCGTCCTGCACGTGGGCGCGACCCTCGCGGATCGCCCTGATGTCACCCGGCGATCCGCCCGGCAGGTAGACCGCGTACGGCGAGTACCGGCCGACCTCGCCGCCGACCTGCTCGGCCAGCTCAGCCGCCGTGACCAGCCCCGGCCGGGCGGCCAGGTGCACCGACGGGGCCTCGTTGTCGGCAGCGAGAGCGCGGGCGATCTCACCGCCGTCGGTGCGCAGCGCGTCGCTGAACGACCGGACTATCCACTCGGGATGGGCATAGGTGAGCGCGAGCCGGCGGACCGGATCGTCGGCGGCGCTCGGGGCCAGCCGCTCGATCCAGCTGTCCCAGTCCTGCTCGGAGATGCGGCGCAGGACCGCGTTGGCGAAGCCGACGGCACCCGGCGCGACGGAGCGGACCAGGTCGACGGTCGTACTCGCGGCCGCATGCGCGGCGACCCTCGTCCGCAGGAGCTGGTAGGCACCGAGGCGCAGTGCGTCGCGTACCGGCGGCTCGATGCGCAGCACATCCCGGTCGGCCGCGGCGGCGATGATCGCGTCGAGCGTGCCGGTCAGGCGCAGCGTGCCGTAGGTCAGCTCGGTGGCGAAGGCGGCGTCGCGCCCGTGCAGCCGCAGCTCGCGCAGCACCTGGGGCAGGACCAGGTTGGCGTACGCGTCGTCGCGGTGCACCGCCGCCACGGCCTCGTAGGCGGCGCGTCGGGCCGGATCCGCCGGTGGGCGTCCCCTGGCGGGGCCACCATGCCGCGGGTCGCGATCCTGCCCGCTCCGGGGCTGACGGCCACCGCGGTCCTGACCGCCACGCGACTGGCCAGCGCCACCACGCGACTGGCCACCGCCGCTACGCGACTGGCCGCCCCGCGACTGGCCACCACCGGCACTCGGCCGGCGCGCCGGCCCTCCGGTCTCACTCATGACGCCCCGCCATTCATCCGAGGCGCTCCTCGGCAGCCGGGCGCACCCCGCGCGCCCAGGCATCGGCCGCCATCGGCTTCTTGCCCGCCGCGCGCACCTCGCCCAGCGCGACCGGATCCGTGGCGGTACCCACGAGCACGCGTCCGCGCTCGACCAGTAGCTCTCCGGCGGGCAGCGCCGGGCCGCCTGCCACGACGGCGACCGGGCCGAGCTTGACGCGCTCACCACGGAACGTCGTCCACGCGCCGGGATTGGGCGTGCAGGCGCGGATCCGGCGGTCGACCGAGAAAGCCGGATCCGCCCAGCGCACCGCGGCGTCCTCGACGTTCACCTTTGGCGCGAGGGTGACGCCCTCGTGCGGCTGCGGCACCGGCTCGAGGGTTCCGGCTTCGATCCCGTCGAGCACGCTGACCAGCAGGCCCGCGCCAGCGCCCGCGAGCCGGTCGAGGAGCTCACCCGCGGTGTCGGAGGGCTTGATCGGCTCGGTCAGGGTGCCGTAGACCGGCCCCGTGTCCAGCCCTTCCTCGAGCTGGAACACGCTCGCTCCGGTCAGGTCGTCGCCGTGCAGCATGGCGTGCTGGACCGGAGCCGCACCGCGCCAGGCGGGCAGCAGCGAGAAGTGCAGGTTGACCCAGCCGTCGCGGGGAATGTCCAGCGCGGCTGGCGGAACCAGGGCGCCGTAGGCGACCACGGGTACGCAGTCGGGGGCGATCGCCCGCAGCCGGTCGAGGAAGTCGGGCTCGCGCGGCCGCTGCGGGGTAAGTACCTCGATCCCCCGCTCGTCGGCCCAGGCACCCACCGGCGAGCGCAGCAGTTGGCGGCCACGCCCGGCCTGCGCGTCGGGCCTGGTCACCACAGCGACCAGTTCGTGGTGGGAGGCGGCGATGGCGTCGAGCGCGGGAAGCGCGACGGCGGGTGTTCCGGCGAAGACGAGTCGCATGGCTAACCGAAGATACCGCGGGACGCGTGCGGGCTCACCTTGATCTGGGGCGGCCGCATCGGGTCGTACCAATCCGCCGAGCGGATGGCCCGCAGGGCCGCCTTTCGAGCGGCGCGGTCGAGCCGGTCGACGAACAGCACACCGTCGAGATGGTCGGTCTCGTGCTGCACGCAGCGGGCCATCAGGCCGGTGCCCACGATCTGCAGCGGGTCGCCGTAGGCGTTGAAGCCCTTGGCAATGACGTTCTGCCGGCGCTTGGTGTCGAAGTAGAGCCCCGGGATGGACAGGCAGCCCTCCGGGCCTTCCTGCTCCTCCTCATCGGGAAACTCCAGCACCGGGTTGATCAGGTACCCGAGCACGTCATCGACGTCGAAGCTGAACACGCGAAGGCCCACACCGATCTGCGGAGCCGCGAGGCCGGCCCCGCTCTGCTCGCGCATCGTCTCCGTCAGATCCTCGACGAGCTGACGCAGCTCCCTGTCGAAGTCAACCACCGGCTCGGCCGGAGTACGCAACACCGGGTCGCCGAACAGGCGGATCGGCTGCACGGTCACCCGGGCACGCTCCTTCCACGCTTGTCAAGAACCTACGAGTGTACGGGTACCAGGCAGGCACCCGGACGTCAGAGCAGCGCCAAGCGACGCCTAGAGCAGCTCCAACGGGTCGATCTGGACGCGTACCGGATCACGCGCCTTCTTCGCGCTGCGCACCCCGACGGCGGCGTGCAGGGCGGCTGCGAGCGCCCGGCCGGCCGAGCGCGGTACCCGTACGAGCATGCGCTCCTGGTCGTCGGCGGCCGGTACCGGCCCGAGCAGCTCGGCGGCTGGCGGCAACTCGGCGGCCGCGAGCAGGTCTGCGACCGCGTCGGGGGTACCGGTCAGCGAAGCGACCCGGACCGCGGGCGGGAAGAGCAACTCCCGCCGCTCAGCCAGCTCGCGGGCGGCCAACCCCGCCGGGTCCCACCGAACGAGGGCCTGCACGGTCGGGATGCCGGCGTCGGCGCTGATGACGACCCGGCCACCGCGGTGAGCCGGGCGGGCCAGCGCGGCGGCGGCGAGCCAGCGACGCAACGTCTCCTCGGAGGCGCGCAGGTCGGCGCGGGTGAGCAGGGCCCAGGTATCCAGGAGCAGTACGGCCCCGTAGCCGCCCTCGGCGACCGGTTCGGCGCCCGGCGTGCAGACGACGAGCGCCGGCTGGGCCGGCACGCTCGCGAGTACTCCGTCGCGGCCGCTGGTGCGTACGGGCGCGCCGGGGAAGGCTCGCCCCAGCTCCTCGGCGGTGCGGCGGGCGCCTACCACGGCCGCGCGCAGGCGCCGGCCTCCGCAGTGCGGGCAGGCGTAGGCCGCGGCGACCTTGCCGCACCAGCGACAGCCGGGTGCGCCGGTGGCCTCGCGCAGCGCGAGCGGGCCGGCGCAGGACGGGCAGCGGGCCGGG
>JAOPWA010000208.1 GCA_025965915.1 Dactylosporangium sp.
GGTGCACGACGAGCTGCTGATGGCCATGCACCCCTGCGGGTCGCTCGGGGTGAAGTTGCCAAGTCCCGACAGCGAGACTGTGACCGTGCCTGTTGGATCGCCCTTGTAGGTGACCGTGATGCTCAGCTTCTGCGTCTGGCCTGGACTGAAATCGGCGAGTTGGCCGACCGTCACCCCGACGTTGCCGGCGGCGTGCGCGGGGGCCGCGACGACCAGCGATCCCAGCGCGGCCGCAACCGCCACCCCAGCACCTACTAGAGCTCTTCGACGCGGTGTCACGCCGTTAGCCCTCCGGTTGCTTCCCCGGCCGAACGTCATTGGAGCCCTTCCCCGTCGCCCGCGACTGCATCAAGTCGAGCGGCGTTTATGTAGCGGCTGCACCGCAGCAAACTATGCCTTGTCCGTACGCCCGCGCGAAAGGCAGGCAAGTGTTGCCATCTTGTGACGCCTGGCCGTATCGTCCCGACGTGTCCGATGAGTCACCGTATTACCAGGCTGTCTCGGCTGTCATGGATGCGCTGGCAAATGGCCGGACTCCAGACCGCGCGACACTACGCGACGCCGTGCGGGTAACGCTTTCGGTGCTGGCGTCCAGGGCGCCGGGCCGTTCGGTGGAGGTTCGGGTTCCACCGTACGGAGCAATTCAGTGTGTGGGTGGCCCTCGCCACACTCGCGGCACTCCACCCAATGTGGTGGAAATGGATCCAACTACCTGGCTCGAGTTGGTCACGGGCCGGATGAGCTGGGTGGACGCGGTCGCTACCGGGCGCGTCAGGGCCAGCGGAATCCGTGCTGATCTGTCGCCTTTCCTCCCGTTGTAGGAGCCTGATCGCGCGAATGGACCACCCCATCGGGTGTCCGAATTGTGGCTATGGGTTGCAGTATGGAACTCGCGTACACTGGGTGTCCGCGACGACGACCAGTGTCTGCACGGCGTCAACGCGCCCAAGGCTTAAGGCGACTTTTCAGGAGCGGCATAGTGCCCCGAGGCGACGGTCGGCTTACCCACGACCTCGATCCCCAACAGCCCGGACCACAGGACGCATGTGGCGTCTTCGGTGTCTGGGCACCCGGCGAAGAGGTGGCCAAGCTGACCTACTTCGGGCTGTACTCGCTGCAGCACCGGGGCCAGGAAGCTGCCGGCATCGCGGTCTCCGACGGGTCGGGCGTCGTGGTCTACAAGGACCTCGGCCTGGTGGCCCAGGTCTTCGACGAGCCGACTCTCGCGAGCCTGCGCGGCCACATCGCCATCGGCCATGCGCGTTACTCCACGACCGGCGCCTCCAACTGGGAAAACGCCCAGCCGACGCTGCGGGCGACCCCCCCGCGCGGTGCCCCGGGCACCGACGGCTCGGCCGCCACCACGATCGCGCTCGCCCACAACGGCAACCTGGTCAACACCGCTGAACTGGCCCGCCGCGTGGCCGATCTGGGCATCGGTGACGCCAGCACGACCTCCGACACCGCGCTCGTCACGGCGCTACTCGCGGCCCGCCCCGACCTTTCCGTCGAGGCCGCGGCGCTCGAGGTGCTTCCGACGCTGCGGGGCGCCTTCAGCTTCGTCTTCATGGACGAGGACACGCTGTACGCGGCCCGCGACCCCCAGGGTGTGCGACCGCTGGTGCTGGGCCGTCTGGAGCGGGGCTGGGTGGTCGCGAGCGAGACCGCCGCCCTCGACATGGTCGGCGCCAGCGTGGTCCGCGAAATCGAGCCGGGTGAGCTGCTGGCGATCGACGAGCACGGCCTGCGCTCCAGCCGGTTCGCCGCGCCCGAGCCGAAGGGCTGCCTGTTCGAGTACGTGTACCTCGCCCGGCCGGACAGCACGATCAGCGGCCGCAACGTCTACGCGGCCCGCGTGGAGATCGGGCGTGCGCTGGCCCGTGAGTTCCCGGCCGAGGCCGATCTCGTGATCCCGGTGCCCGAGTCGGGCACCCCGGCCGCGATCGGCTACGCCGAGGAGTCCGGCATCCCGTACGGGGCCGGGCTGATCAAGAACGCATATGTCGGCCGCACCTTCATCCAGCCGTCCCAGACGATCCGTCAGCAGGGCATCCGCCTGAAGCTCAACCCGCTGCGCGACAACGTCCGGGGCAAGCGGATCGTCGTGGTCGACGACTCCATCGTTCGGGGCAACACCCAGCGGGCGATCATCCGCATGCTCCGCGAGGCGGGCGCGGTGGAGGTGCACGTACGCATCTCGTCGCCGCCCGTCAAGTGGCCGTGCTTCTACGGCATCGACTTCGCCACCAGGGCCGAGCTGTTGGCCAACGGCCTGGACACCGACGGAATCCGGCGCTCGATCGGCGCTGACTCACTGGGGTACGTTTCGCTGGCCGGCCTGATCGCGGCCACCGAGCAGCCCAAGACCCGACTTTGCCGGGCGTGCTTCGACGGGGCATACCCCATCGACTTGCCCGCCGACAACGTCATCGGCAAGCACGTATTGGAAGGGCTGGCCAAGACGGCGGCGAACTCCGGCAGCCACGCCCAGCGGCGCGGGCCGGACTCGTCGCACGCGGGCGACAACAGCCGGCGCACCGGTACGGGCGAGCCAGCTGGTGGCGACGAGCGTGTCGCAGCCAGCCCCGGCGGCGCGGATGCGCTGTTGCGCCCGTGACGCGAGGCTTGATCCGACGGCTTCGAGTGATCGATCCGGCGGTAATCGCGGCAGCAGCCGCGACGCATATGGGGAGAAAGTGACGCACGTGACTGAGCACAACAAGGCGGACGCCAACGGCACCCCCGTCACCGCCGACAACGGACACACCACCGACTCCGGGCACCTGGGCGCTGCCGAGAACAGCGAGGCGACCGACCCCGGCAAGAAGGCAGACAAGCAGTTGTGGTCGGCCGGCAGTAACGGCCGGGAGCGACGCCGGCGCACCGTCACCTACGCCGACGCGGGGGTTTCGATCCACGCCGGCGAGCAGGCGGTTGAGCTGCTCAAGGGCAAGGTGCACCGGACCTGGCGGCCCGAGGTCGTCGGCGACATCGGCGGGTTCGCCGGGCTGTTCCGGTTGGACGCGAAGAAGTTCCGCAGTCCGATCCTTGCCTCATCCACGGACGGCGTCGGCACCAAGCTGGTCGTCGCACAGGCGATGGACATCCACGACACGGTCGGCATCGACCTGGTCGCGATGGTCGTCGACGATCTCGTCGCATGCGGCGCCGAGCCGCTGTTCCTGCTCGACTACATCGCCTGTGGCGAGGTCGTACCGGAGCGGGTGGCCGAGATCGGCGCGGGTATCGCCGACGGCTGCCGGTACGCCGGCTGCTCACTGCTCGGCGGCGAGACGGCCGAGCACCCGGGCGTGATGCGGCCCGACGAGTA
>JAOPWA010000220.1 GCA_025965915.1 Dactylosporangium sp.
CGCCACGGTCCAAGTTGCCACGGTCCAGACCACGACGATCCAGACCGCGACGGACCGGTCGGCGCCGCTTCACCGTCCGCCGCTTCACCGTCCGCCGCTTGCCTGTCCGCCGCATAGACCACGACCACCACGTCGGGGACGGCGGGCGCGGGGCTGGGAGCGTTCATGTGGTCGATCATCCGCGCGCTGGCCGCGGCCGATATGAACAGCTGCGCTCGAGGCTCATCGACCTCGCCGGATGAAGAACCGGTGGCTTCGCCGAGATTTGACCTGAGAAGGCCGTACTTGTCGAGAAAGTCCTCGATCACGGCGGTCGGATCGCCGCCGTCGCCGAGCCACCACTCCAGGCGTGCCACTTCGTGCGACGCCCCTCTACTCGGCGTCACCATTCCAGGTACCTTGTCACCCACAGTAACCAAAGTTGATAGGCCGACCGGGCAGTTCTACCTCATCCGAAGAGTCTGGATTCCCCGGGAGGTCGAGAAGCATGCTCGAAACTGCGCCCTTAAGAGGGGTAATGTGCGTCACTGTTCAATGTGAGCTAGTGCACATCCCATCGAGAGCGCTGAAAGTCGGAGATCCCGATGTATTGCCAGCACAAGCCTTCCTGTCCGGACGCCGAGGCGGCCGACCACGACGCGGCGCGAATCGTCGCATCCCATCCCGAACAGGGGTGGAACCTACTCTGCAACGGCGTCATCGTGTTCGAGGACACCGGCGAGCTGCTGCCTGACGGCAGCCCGGTCGAGCCGCACCGCGGTCCGGCCCCGCACACCGTCATGGCCGAGGCCGCCTGAACGCACCCCCGGCCAGCCCGGGTCTTGGAATGAGCGGCCGCACCCCCCGCAGCCGGATCGTTCCAAGACCCTCGCTCATTCGCCAGCCCTATTCGAACGCCTCCGGTGCCGGGCAGGCACAGACCAGGTTCCGGTCGCCGTACGCTCCATCGATGCGGCGTACCGGCGGCCAGTACTTCGCCGACCGATCGCCGCCTCCCGGGTAGGCCGCCAGTGTCCGCGGGTACGGGTGTGACCACTCGTCAGCGGTCACCATCGACGCGGTGTGCGGTGCGTTGACGAGCGGGTTGTCCCCGGTCGGCCACTCCCCCGCCGCCACCCGGTCGACCTCGGCCCGGATCGCGATCATCGCGTCGCAGAAGCGGTCCAGCTCGGCCAGGTCCTCGCTCTCCGTCGGCTCCACCATCAGCGTGCCGGCCACCGGGAACGACATCGTCGGCGCGTGGAAGCCGTAGTCGACCAGCCGCTTGGCCACGTCGTCGACGGTCACGCCGCTGGCCTTCGTGATCGGCCGCAGGTCCAGGATGCACTCGTGTGCCACCAGACCCTTGTTGCCGCTGTAGAGCACCGGATAGTGGTCGCGCAGCCGCGCCGCCACGTAGTTGGCTGAGAGCACCGCGACCCCGGTCGCCTGGGTGAGCCCGTCCGGACCCATCATCCGCAGGTACGCCCACGGGATAGGCAGGATCCCGGCCGATCCCTGCGGTGCCGCCGCGACCGGGCCGATGCCCTTGTCCGAGTGCAGCGGGTGCCCCGGCAGGTAGGCGGCAAGGTGCGCGCGTACCGCGACGGGCCCCACGCCCGGGCCGCCACCGCCGTGCGGGATGCAGAACGTCTTGTGCAGGTTGAGGTGGGACACGTCGGCACCGAAGCGACCCGGCTTCGCAAACCCCAGCAGCGCGTTGAGGTTGGCGCCGTCGACGTACACCTGCCCGCCCGCGTCGTGCACCTTCGCGCACAGTTGGGCGATCCCCGTCTCGTACACCCCGTGGGTCGACGGGTAGGTCACCATGATCGCGGCGAGCCGGTCACGGTGCTGCTCGATCTTGCGGTCCAGGTCGACCAGGTCGACGTTGCCGTTGTCGTCACAGGCGACGACGACGACCCGCATGCCCGCCATCACGGCGCTGGCCGCGTTGGTGCCGTGGGCGCTCGACGGGATCAGGCAGACGTCGCGGTGGTCGTCGCCACGGTCACGGTGGTATCCGCGGATGGCCAGCAGCCCGGCGAGTTCACCCTGCGAGCCCGCGTTGGGCTGCAGGCTGACCGCGTCGTAACCGGTGACCTCGGCCAGCCACCGCTCCAGGTCGTCGGTGAGCTGCCGGTACCCCTCGACCTGCGCCGCCGGCGCGTAGGGGTGCAGGTCGGCGAACTCCGACCAGGTGATCGGCTCCATCTCGGTGGTCGCGTTGAGCTTCATCGTGCAGGATCCCAGCGGGATCATGCCCCGGTCCAGGGCGTAGTCCTTGTCGGACAGCCGCCGCAGGTAGCGCAGCATCGCCGTCTCGGAGTGATGCTCGAAGAACACGGGGTTGGTCAGGTAGTCACTGGTTCGACGCAGCGCCGCCGGCACCGTCTCCGCTCCGGCCGGGACCCCGGCGACGCCGAAGGCCTCCCATACCGCCAGCAGGTGCGCCTCGGTGGTGGTCTCGTCGCAGGCCACGCCGACCCGGTCGGCGTCGATCGGGCGCAGGTTGACCCCCCGCTCCGCGGCCGCCTCGACGATCTCGGCAGCCCGACCCGGCACGATGGCGGTGAGCGTGTCGAAGAAGGCCTCGTCGCCCAGGTCGATCCCGCCCGCACGCAGGCCGGCGGCGAGGCGGGCGGCCCGCTCGTGGACCCGGGTCGCGATAGCGCGCAGGCCTTCGGAGCCGTGGTAGACGGCGTACATGCTGGCGATCACGGCAAGCAGCACCTGTGCGGTGCAAATGTTGCTGGTCGCCTTCTCGCGGCGGATGTGCTGCTCACGCGTCTGCAACGCGAGCCGGTAGGCCGGGTCGCCGTCGGCGTCCTTCGACACCCCGACCAGCCGCCCGGGCAGCATCCGCTCCAAACCCGCGCGAACCGACATGTAGCCCGCGTGCGGCCCACCGAAGCCCATCGGTACGCCGAACCGCTGCGCGCTACCGACAGCGATGTCCGCGCCGATCGCGCCCGGCTCGCGCAGCAGGCACAGCGCGAGCAGGTCGGCGGCGACCGCCACCAGGGCACCGCGCTCATGGGCCGTCGCGACGAGCGCGGCGTGGTCGCGTACCGAGCCGGAGGCGCCCGGGTACTGAAGGTGCAGGCCGAAGAACTCCTGCGGAAGCTCCTCGCGGTCGGTGTCGACGACGCGCACCTCGATGCCGAGCGGCTCGGCGCGGGTGGCGATCACGGCGATCGTCTGCGGCAGGGTGTCCGCGTCGACCAGGTACACGTTGCTCTTGGCCTTACCCGCGCGGCGGGCGAGGGTCATCGCCTCGGCCGCGGCGGTCGCCTCGTCGAGCAGCGAAGCGCCGGCGATCGGCAGTCCGGTGAGGTCGGCGACGACGGTCTGGAAGTTGAGCAGGGCTTCGAGACGACCCTGGCTGATCTCGGGCTGGTACGGCGTGTAGGCGGTGTACCAGGCGGGGCTCTCCAGCACGTTGCGGCGGATCACGGCCGGGGTGTGGGTGCCGTAGTAGCCGAGCCCGATCATCGACACCATCGGCCGGTTGCGATCGGCCAGGGCTCGCAGCTCGGCGAGCGCCTCCGCCTCGGTGGCCGGAGCGGGCAGATCGAGAGAGCCGTGCCAGCGGATCGCCTCGGGGATGGCGGCGTTCATCAGCTCGTCGATCGAGCCGTACCCGATCGTTTCCAGCATGCGCCGCTGCTCATCGGTGGACGCACCAATATGCCGGCGGGCGAAAACATCATTCGCGGACAAATCGATGGGCTCGGTCATCGCACGCTCCGGGAGGTCGCGGGTAGGAAGATCTCGCGCCTCCCCCTCTGTCATGGCCCGGATGTGCTCGGTCGCTCCAGAGGTGCCGGTCTACGCGGTCCTTTTGCCTGAGAGGTTCCGGGGAGGATTTGCCCCTTCGGCGCCGCCCGGAACTGCGGACGGTCTCTCGCGCGTAAACGTGCCAGCGCCTTCAACGCTACCAGCGGATTTCCCCGGTCGATGTAACCGGGCCGTTAACGAATCGGGCTGCGCGTCTGGTAGCCGGCGTGGCAGCGCTCAGCGACAGGGAGCTGGTGATCAAGCACACGGCGTACCGGTGCGATCGGGGCCGTCGGGAGTAGGCCGGCGGACGTGGATCAGCCGGCGCGCCGGCGGGCGCGGCGGGCAGCCAGTTCGTCGCCTGCGGCGTCGAGCAGCGGAGCCTCGTCGTCGGCTTCGACGGCCGGCTCGGCGGGCAGGTGTGACAGGGTGCCCTGGATCTCCTTGAAGGCGCCCGCGATGGCGATACCGAAGACGCCCTGCCCACCCTGCAGCAGGTCGACGACCTCTTCGGGCGAGTGGCACTCGTAGACGGACGTACCGTCAGAGATGAGCGTGATACCGGCCAGATCGGCGACGCCTCGCGAGCGGAGCGCGTCGATCGCCTTGCGGATGTTCTGAAGCGAGACGCCGGCGTCGAGGAGGCGCTTGACGACCTTCAGCACCACCATGTCGCGGAACGAGTAGAGCCGTTGCGTGCCCGAGCCGGACGCGTCTCTGACGCTGGGCACCACCAGACCGGTACGGGCCCAGTAGTCGAGCTGACGGTAACTGATGCCGGCCGCGTGGCAAGCCATCACTCCGCGGTAACCCACAGCATCCTCGGCGCCCCCGTGATCAGGGTCGGGCGGCTGACTCATACGACCACCTCCAGCGTCGACACCATCACCCTATAGCGCAAATCAGAACTCTACGGGGATGTTTTTCGCGACACGCCGTAACCAAACGCCGACCGGGCCGGCACGGCGAGGTGGTGCCTCGACGCCTCGGTTCAGCCGGCGAAGTCTTCGGGGCTGACCTGCTCCAGGAACTCCCGGAACTTCTCGACCTCGTCCTCCTGCTCGTCCGGGATGACGATGGCGGCCTCGGTGAGGACCTGGTCGGCGCAGCGGATCGGAGCACCGACCCGTAGCGCCAGCGCGATCGAGTCACTGGGGCGCGCCGACACCCGGACCCCCTCGCCGATCACCAGTTCGGCGTAGAAGATGTTGTCTCGCATCTCGACGATCTCGACGGCCTGCAACGGCGCCTTCAGCGCCGTGAGCACGTCCCGTAGGAGGTCATGGGTGAGCGGCCGGGCGGGTTTGACACCCTGCTGCTCGTAGGCAATGGCGGTCGCCTCCACCGCACCGATCCAGATCGGTAGGTAACGGTCGCCTTCCACCTCTTTGAGCAGCACGATCGGCTGGTTGGTGGGAAGTTCCACCCGAACACCGACCACGCTAAGCTCACGCACCGCCGCCTCCGTGTCGCTTGTCCCTCTCCCTGCACGGTACACGGCGTATCGGACCAGCGGGCTCGGCGTACCGACCGATACCATGCTGTGCCTTACACACTGTCCGGACTCGCCTACCGACCGAGAGTCTGCCGGAGACCGCTGCGTACGAGCGCGCCGCGCAGCCGCTCCGTGCACGCGGTCAGGTCCCGGACCGTTTCGGCGGCACGGGCTCGCGCAGCCGGACCGTTCTGGCGCGCCAACGGTGCCACGAGCTGCGCGAACAGGCCGATCTCGCGGTCGGCCGCGGCCCGGTAGGCGCGCAGGTGGCGCGCTTCCAGCCCGTACTCGGCCAGCCGCGCCGCCGCGGTGGCCACCTCCAACGTGTCCGCGTCGTAACCTCCGCCCGGCCGCTCGGTTATCAACCCGTACTGCTCGAGAGCGGCCAGTGTCGACTCGGTCAGGCCGGAGTTGGCGAGCAGGTCTTCGCGGCGCATGACCACGTCCGCCGGGTCGACCGACGGCTCGGGCTGCTGGGTCGGTGCGACCGCCACCAGGGCAGGACGCAACCGGCCGCCGTCACCGCGACCGTCGGGGCTGTCGCCGATCGCGGTCGGCGCCAGACCGGCTGCGGACTGACCCGCGTCGAGCGAGGCCAACTGGTCGCGGATCACCCGTAGCGGCAGGTAGTGATCACGTTGGGCGGTCAACACGTACCGCAGCCGGGCCACGTCCTCCCAGCTGTACTTGCGATAGCCGGCCGCTGTGCGCCGTGGCTCGACCAGACCTTCGCTCTCGAGGAAACGTAGCTTTGAGATCGTGGTGTCGGGGAAGTCGACGCGCAGGTTGGCGAGGACCTCGCCGATGCTCATCAGCCGTTCGTAGCGCGCGGTCTCCGACGCGGCCGCCGACGCCCCGCTCACTCAACCTCCCCCACCGTCGTGAGTGTCGGACACCCGGCGGGGCCTAGGACGCCGTCGGGTGTCCGGGAACGCAAGACCTGCAGTCGCTCGCTAGTCCTCGGTGCGAGGACCAGCGATGAAGACCAAGCGGAACTTGCCGATCTGAACCTCGTCACCATTGCTGAGGGTAGCCGACTCAACCCGCTCGCGGTTGACATACGTTCCATTGAGGCTGCCAACATCACGTACCGTGAACATGCCGCTCTCGCGGTGGAACTCCGCATGACGGCGTGACACGGTCACGTCGTCGAGGAAGATATCGCTGTCGGGGTGGCGCCCGCTCGTTGTCACGTCATGGTCGAGCAGGAAGCGCGCGCCCGCGTTGGGCCCGCGCCGCACCGCCAGCAGCCCCATTCCCGGAGGCAGCGAGCCTGACATCCGGGTCGGTGCCACATCTGCGTCAGGGCCGTCAATCGTCTCGTCAAGGCTACCGAGGTTGAGCGTGGACGTGACGTCGAGCGGGGGGTACTCGTCGTCTGGGCGCGTCATCAGACCACCTCACGGGTTATCAGTCGGGCGTCGGATGCGACGGGCCGCGGCTGGAGCGCTGCCCGTTGCGGCGCTGTTCC
>JAOPWA010000258.1 GCA_025965915.1 Dactylosporangium sp.
ACGGGCACCCCGACTTCATCCCACCGCAATACATCGACCCCCAACAACAACCCCAACGCAACCGCTACCACCGACGCGAGTGACACCGGACAACTGTCACCATTCACCGGCCGCCAGCCGGAAGGCACCCATGCCCGGATACCCACGCACCCCGGCGCCCGGAAACCCAAGGTCCCCGCGCCCGGCAACGCGCGCACTGCAGACGCCACAGGACCCCGCCGACCTGCCGACCAGGCACGCCACGCAGACGGCTGCGCCGGAAGACTGGGAGCGGACGACTGGACACACGAACGACTGCCTACCAGGCACCCAAGCGCACCCTGCGCCGCTCGTTCACGGCATGCCAGAAGCGCTCGCTCAACCACCCAGACCGGCCACAACCGGATCCTGAAATCTCGTCAGGGCGGCGCCGGGTCGGGCCCGCTACAGGGTACGGGCGGTGTAGCCGCGTGCAGCCAGCCGTACACCTCGTCCCACACCACCATGGCGCCGCACCGGCACCACCGCTCGGAGTCGATGCGCGGGGTCACCGATTCGACGACCACCCGCGACGTCTTTGTCGCGCGCACAGGCCGGACCTCCTCGCCACGCCAGTGTGGGTACGGAGTCTGTGTACCGGCCGAATGCGTCAGGAGCGTGTCGCCGTCGGGTCAAAAAGCGCCCCATCCGTGAAGAAAGCCCGCCGGTCGGCGGACCCGGCTCATCTGCTTAACTTTTGACCGAGAGGCACCCACAAGAGGCACCCGCAAGAGTCACCCGAAACATGAGTGACCCGAACATGAGTCACCCGAGACATGAGTGACCCGAACATGAGTCACCCGAAAGCGGACGGGAGTTCATCGTGCAGCACCAGGAGATCGGCGCCTGGCTCGACGACCTCGCCTCCTCGGCGCCCGCGCCCGGTGGCGGAGCCGCCGCCGCGCTACAGGTAGCCATGGCGGCCGGCCTGGTGGAGATGGTCACCAACCTGACCATCGGCAACCCGCGGTACGCGGAGCACGAGCAGGCGATGACCGAGGCCCGCGAACAGGCCACCGAACAGCGCCGCCTGGCGATCCAGTTGGCCGACGACGACGCCCGCGCCTTCACCGCGGTGACCGACGCGTACAAGCTGCCCAAGAGCACCGACGAGGAGAAGGCCGCCCGCTCGGCCCGCATCCAGCAGGCGCTGCTCGGCGCGGCGGACGTGCCGTGGCGCACCGCGCAGGCTGCGGCCACGGTCCTCGACCTGGCCGAGCGGATCCTTCCCGGCGCCAACGTGAACGTCCTCTCCGATGTGGCGGTCGCCGCCTCGTCGGCGCGCGCCGGGTTGGAAGCCGCGATCGTCAACATCGAGGTCAACCGGGCGGCCATCAAGGACGAGGACGAGCGGGCCCGCCTCGGCGACGCGGTCGCGTCGATCGAGCGCGACCTCGACCGCGCGAGCGCCGTGGTGGCTTCCGTCCGGAAGGGACTGGACCGGTGACTCTGATCGACGGGCGCGCGATCTCCAAGGCGATCCTGGAGGCCGTGACCGCCGACGTGGCGCCGCTGCGCGCCGCTGGCACCACTCCGACGCTGGCGATCGTCGTGCCGACCGACGACGAGGCCACGGCGTGGTACGTGCGATCCATCGCGCGCACCGCGGCGAAGGCCGAGATCGTGGTACGCCAGATCGACCTGCACGAGGCGACAGCGGATGAGTTGACGGCCGAACTGGACGCGCTGTCGGCCGACGAGGGCGTACACGGCATCATCTGCCAGACGCCGCTACCCAAGGGCGTCACCCTCGACCAGGTCGGCCAGCACATCGCGGTGGCCAAGGACGTCGACGGCGCCAACCCGCAGAGCCTTGGCCGGCTCGCCGCCGGACTTCCCGCGTTCGCGCCGGCGACCGCGCAGGCGGTCGTGGAGATCCTCCAGCGTGAGCAGGTACCGCTCAGCGGCACGGACGTGGTCGTCGTGGGCCGCAGCAACGTCGTCGGCAAGCCGGCCGCGCTGCTGCTGCTGGCAGAGAACGCCACGGTGACGATCTGCCACTCCCGTACCCGTGATCTTGCCACGCATACCCGGCAGGCGGACGTCCTGGTCGCGGCCGTCGGGCGGGCGCGGATGCTCGGCGCCGAGCACGTCAAGCCGGGTGCGATCGTCATCGACGTGGGCACCAACCCCACCGAGGACGGGCAACTCGTCGGCGACGTGGACACGGAAGCCGTCGAGCCGGTGGTGAGCGCCGTGACGCCGGTGCCGGGGGGCGTCGGTCCCGTGACGACCGCGCTGCTGCTCCGCAACGTCGTCGCCGCGGCGCGCGCCTGAGTACCGGACGCGCGCGCCTGAGCACCGCACGGGGATAGGCGAAGATTTTTCCAACCGGGTGAACCGGTTACCTGGTGGTACGCGTGTCTTCGGGTGTCAACGGTCGGGCAGACGGGCCCGCCGCTCATCCGGGAGGTTCACGATGATCCGCACCCGTACCCGTGGCGCCGTTCTGCTGGCCGTTTCGGCCCTCGGCCTCGCACTCACCTCAGCTTGCGGAAGCTTCGGCTCGTCCTCCGCCACGTCTGTGAAGACCCAGACGTCCGCAGCGGGCCAGGACACGCTCAGCCTGATCGCCAAACAGGTCGACACCGTGGGCAGTGTCGTCACCGATAGCAAGGGCATGACGCTGTACCGGTTCGACAAGGACACGGCCAATCCGTCCGCCTCCAACTGCGAAGGGTCCTGCGCCGACACATGGCCGCCCATGACCACCACGGCCACCCAGATCCACCTCGAGGGTGTCGACAAGAACCTGGTCGCCACGATCGCCCGCAAAGACGGCTCGGTCCAGTTGACCCTCGGTGGCTGGCCGCTCTACCGGTATGCCAAGGACACCGCGCCCGGCGACGCCAAGGGCCAGGGAGTAGGCAACGCCTGGTTCGCCTCCACCGCGCAGGGCAAGAAGGCCACCGCTAGCGCCAACACTCCGAACAACCCCGCTCCGAACAGCCCCCCTCCGAACAATCCCCCTCCGGCTGACAACGGCGGGTCCGGGTACTGACCGCCGGTCGGGTGGATTCACGGCATGAACGCCTCCGTCACCGCCCTTGACCACCGCCGGTTGGCGCTCGACACCCTCGCGCGACGGTCCCCGCCTGCCGCCCTCGAGGCGCCCCCGCCTGCCAGCCTGCTACCGAAAACCGCACCGGACGAGCCGGGAAGCGCGCGGGTGGGCGTTTCCGACCGCCGGCCACGACGTAATTCGAAAGCCAGCGATGAGGCGCTGGTCCGGTCGCTGTACTCCGAACACGGGCGCAGCCTCCTGGCATACGCGACGCGCCTGACCGGGAACCGGGCGAACGCCGAGGACGTGGTGCAGGAGACGCTGCTGCGGGCGTGGAAGCATTCCGAGGTCATCGTCAACCAGAAGGGCTCGGTACGCGGCTGGCTACTCACGGTCGCCCGTAACATCGTCACCGACCGGGTACGCGCGAAGTCCGCTCGTCCGACCGAGGTCGCCGAGTCCCCCGCGACCGGGCCGGTAGCCGGTGACCACGCCGACGCCGTCGTCAACTCGATGCTCGTACTGGACGCGCTGCACCACCTGTCGCCCGATCACCGCCAGGTTCTCGTGGAGCTGTACTACCGCGGCCGGTCGGTGTCCGAAGCCGCTCAGGTACTCGGCGTGCCACCGGGCACCGTCAAGTCACGCTCCTACTACGCCCTGCGGGCCATGCGCTCGGTTATCAGCGGCGAGGGTACGGAGGGCAAGGGTACGGAAGGCAAGGGTACGGAACGCGAGGGTAGGGAGGGCGCGGGTCCTGGGGTGGTGGGCACGTGACCCACCGAGAACAGGATCATGACCTGCTGGGCGCGTACGCCCTGGGCGTGCTCGATCCGGACGAGGCGCACACGGTCGACGCGCACCTCGCCTCGTGTACGGGGTGCCGCCGGGAACTGACCCGACTGGCGGCGATGACGAGCTCACTCGCCGGAGTGCCCGCGGAGGCGTTCCTGGACGGTCCGCCCGAGGGCGGAGACGTGTTGCTGCGGCGCACGCTACGGGCTGTGCGTGACGACAACCGACGAACGCGGCGGCAGCGGATCACACTGTTCGCCGCCGGCCTCATCGTCCTCGCGACCGTGGCGGCGGGCGCGGGCGTGCTGGCCGGCCGGGGCGAGGTACAGCGAACCGAGGTACAGCGAACCGAGGTACAGCACGTCCGAGTCACCGCCGCCACCGATCCGAGGACCGGCGCGACCATCAGGACGACGGTGACGCCGGCGGCCGGCTGGGTACGGGTACACGCCGATGTCCGAGGAATCAAGGCAGGCAAGCGGTGCCAGCTCATGGTCGTCGGACGCGGCGGCGTGCCGGTCGTCGCCGGTAGCTGGCTGGTGTCGTCCAAGGGTGAGGCGGACGGGACGTCGCTGAACGGCTCGGCGCTGGTCGCCGCCGACGACGTCGCCGCGGTCGAGGTCGTCACCTTCGACAACGAGAAGCTGGTGTCAGCCACCATCTGAGCCCGATCCGGGCGAGGATTGCGGGCGATGAGCCTGCAACAGGTCTACCTCCTGCTCCTCGCCGGTGCCGTGATCCTGTTGGTCAGTGTCGCCGCCGCGCGGCTGGCCCACCGGATCGGCCTGCCGGTGCTGCTCGCGTTTCTCGGCGTGGGAGTGCTCCTCGGTGAGGACGGGCTCGGCCTGCGCTTCAACAACGCCGCCCTCGCCCAGGCTCTCGGCACCGCCGCGCTCGCGATCATCCTGGTGGAAGGTGGTTTGAGCACCGATCTCTCGGTCATTCGACCGGTGCTGGTGCCCGCCGCGGTCCTCGCCACCTTCGGTGTCCTGGTCAGCGTGGCCGTCGTCGCCGTCGCCGCGCACTTCGCGCTCCACGCGTCGTGGCAGCTGTCCCTGCTGCTCGGGGCGATCGTGTCGTCCACCGACGCCGCGGCCGTGTTCTCCGTGCTGCGCGCTCTGCCGCTGCCCCGGCGCCTGACCGGCCTGCTGGAGGCGGAGTCGGGTATCAACGACGCACCCTCGGTCATCCTCGTCGTGGCGCTCAGCGTCACCACGCTGCGTCGCGACAACGCGCTGCCCCTGTTGGGCGACCTGGTGTACGAACTGGCGGCAGGCGCCCTCCTCGGGCTCGCCGTGGGTACCGCCGGGGTGTGGCTGCTGCGCCGGTTGTCGCTGGTGACGTCGGGCCTGCACTCGATCGCGATGGTGGCCACCGGGATCCTGGGCTTCGCGGTCGCCGGGATGGCGCATGCCAGCGGTTTCCTCGCCGCGTACGTCGCCGCGCTGATCCTGGGCAATGCCGGGTTACCGCACCGACGGGCGAGCCGGTCGGTCGCCGAAGGACTGGGCTGGATCGCCCAGATCAGTCTCTTCGTCATGCTCGGCCTGCTCGCCACCCCGCACGAGCTGCGGGCGAGCGTACTGCCCGCGCTCCTGATCGGAGCCATCCTGCTGCTGGTCGCCCGCCCGCTGGCCGTACTACTGAGCCTGACGCCGTTCCGGGTACCGCTGCGCGAACAGGTGTTCCTGGCGCTTGCCGGACTACGCGGTGCGGTGCCGATCGTGCTGGCGACCATCCCGGTCGTCGCCCACGTGCCCGGCAGCCAGCAGCTGCTCAACCTGGTCTTCGTCCTGGTCGTCATCTTCGTTCTGCTGCAGGCGCCGGCCCTGCCGTCGCTCGCTCACCGGTTGCGACTCGTGCCCACCTCTGCCGGGCGCGAACTGCGGGCCGAAATCGCGCCGCTGGACACGATCGACGCAGAGCTGATCGAGCTGACCGTCGACCCCGGTTCGCGCCTGCACGGCGTAGAGATCTTCGAGCTTCGCCTGCCGGAGCCGTGCGCGGTCACCCTGGTGGTACGCGACGGGCATGCCTTCGTACCGCAGCCGACGACCCGCCTCGCCACCGGTGACCAGCTTCTCGTGGTCGCGCCGAC
This sequence comes from Dactylosporangium sp., assembly GCA_025965915.1. Lineage (GTDB taxonomy): Bacteria > Actinomycetota > Actinomycetes > Mycobacteriales > Micromonosporaceae > Planosporangium. The sequence continues at coordinate 5,916 of JAOPWA010000258.1, forward strand.
CGCCAAGCGCGAGGAGGCCGAGCGCCGGCTGCGGGCGGTGGCCCGGGCGGGACGGCTGGCTGCCTGGTACGGCGAGACCGGTGACCCGGACGGCCCGGCGCCGCTCAATCGCTGACTGTCAAGCCTGCGTCAACGTCAAGCCGACTCAGCCGTACTCGCCGGCCGGGCAGCCGCCCGTACCGGGTGCCACATCCCGATGCGCACGCGTACCCCGTCCGAGGCGTGCATGAGCGGCTGGCCGCGAGGCGTGGGCAGGCCGGCCACCTGGATGAGATTCTGCCGGAGGTGGCCTAGCCAGGCGTGGCGCAGCGGCCACGGCGGGTGCTCCGCGTCGGCGGCGACCAGCCGGTCTGCGAGCACACTGTAGAGCCGGAAGCGAGCGGTCAGGAAATGATCCAGGGATCCGAGCTCCGCCTCGGGGAAGGGCTCCCCCAGCTCGATCTGCGCGTCGCAGTACGCGCCCCGCAGCCCCGGCCAGCGTCGACGCGAGTGGTACGCGACCGCGTCGTCGACGCTGCGCAACGACATCTTCGCCCACTGGTACGGCAGCCCGAAACCCATACGGCCGGCGAGAACCGCTGGCAACCGGGCGGCCTCCAACGAGAAGAACCAGATGCCGGTATGGCCGTCCGGTCCGCGTACATACGTGCGCACGTTCGTCTCGGGGAAGCGCGACAACCAGGGCAGCGCCGGCGCCCTGGGCGGCCGTACCTGGTCCATGAGGAACGGGATCAGGCCGACCCATGCGTCGCCGTCGAACGCGTCCACCTCGAGACCGGCCGGCAGCAACTCCTGGATGATCTCCGGCGGGTAGCGCCAGTGCAGGAACGTGAGAGTCCGCCAGTCCTGGCACATGACGGGGTGCGACACCGGTGGTGCGGGCGGTTGATTCAGCGGTGGATACACAGGTGCCTCCGCGTCACGAGTACATCCTGTAACAGCTACATCCCGTAACAGCTACATCCCGTCACGAGTACCACGGCAGCCTTACCCGCGCCGACACCGGCCCAATCCGTCCGATCAGTCGAAGAAGCGCGCCAGATGGGCGTCGTCCGGGCCGGGATCGTGCTCGGCCAGCGGCGTCAGATCGCCGAAGATGCTGGCGCCGTCGCAGCCGGCGTGCAGCGGGTGCCACCGCAGCGGGCTGCCGGGGCGGTCGCAGATCCCTTTGATCGTCTGGACGTCGAGCAGCCGGACATGTGTCGGGTCGGCCACCGCGTTCACGTACCGCCACCAGGGGCTGAGCACGTGCAGCACGCCGTCCGGGCGCAGCACGCGGTGACACTCGTCGACCAGGGGCAGGAAATCGATCAGGTGCTCCAGGATGTGTACCGCGAAGATCATGTCTGCGGACCGGTCGGCGAAGGGCAGCCCGTACTTCAGGTCCGCCCGTACGTTCACGGCAGACGCCGGATGCCGGTCGATGCCGATGTTGGCCGGGTACTGCTTGGCGTCGCCGCTGCCGATGTCCAGCACGATCGGGGGCCGCCCGCCGACGCGTACCTGCGACCAGACGGCGAGGACGCCGGCGAGGCGGCCGACCAGCCGGCGTACCAGCAGCAGTTCCTTGCCGTCGCGTACGTCTCCGCTCAGGTGGGCGACGGCGCCGTCGAACCGGACGTCGACGGCGACGCCGCGCAGCCGGTCGTCGTGGGCGAACAGATCACCGGCGGCCTCGGTCAGATGACGGTCCAGCGCCGCCATCCGGCGCTGCCCGTGCGGCGTCGCTGCCCCGTTCCAGGTCATTCGGTCATCCCTTCGGATTGCGGGTCCGCTGTCTACTCGACGGCGATCAGATGCGAGGTGCGCGGCTCGCCGCGGGCGTACTTCAGGGCCAGGCTCTCCAACATCCGGTCCGCCTCGGTGATGCGCTCGGTGTGCTGGCGCATGTGCTCCTGCCAGCTGTTCGCCGTGTACGTCTCGACGTACAGCGTGGGGTCGAGCGCGTCGTGGTAGAGGTTCCAGCGCTGCGCCCCGAAGCGGCGCCGGCTCGACCGCACCAACCTCATCGCGTCCTCGAACTCATCGGTGTTCTCCGGAGGGACCTTGTACTCCCTGAGCACCAGCACCGGGCCGGAGTCGGGGTGCGCCTGCGGGCCGAGCTGAGGCTCGGGCCAGTAGTCCACGATCGTCCGCTCGTAGTGGGCGCCCAGCCGTAGCCGGTAGCCCGTCGAGGCGACCGGGCCGAGCACCACGCCGGCGGCGGCGATCTCCAACGTGAGAGCGAACCCGTAACGGTCGGCGAACGCGCCCCAGACGACGCTTCCGATCGCCTGCGCGCCCTGGAAGACCAGCAGGTACACCGCCATCGCACGGGCCCGTATCCAGCTCGGCAACGAAGTCTGTGCGGCCGCGCTCATCGACGACATGCCGCCGATCCAGGCGGCACCCACGAACGGCAACGCGAGCACGACGGGCAGCAGGCTGTGGCTGCCCGCCAGGACCGCCATGCCCAGGCCGAACACGACGGTGCAGACACTCACCACCGCTTCGAGCCCGAACCGCACCCGTGCCTTGGTCAGCAGCATGGCGCCGACCACCGCACCGACCCCGATCAGTCCGAGCAGCATCCCGTATCCGGTGGAGCCGAGGTGAAGTTGCCTGGCCGCCACGAGCGGCAACAGGGCCCACAGCGCGATCGCGAAGAACAGAAACAGCGACATCCGTACGAGCACAGCCTGCACCGGTGGCGAGTGGCGGACGTAGCCCAGCCCGGTACGCATCGCCGACCCGAACGGCTCGGCGCCGAGCGGTCGCGGGTCGGGGCGGTGCGGCCAGCGCCCGAGGGTGACCAGCGCGCCGATGTACGACACGGCGTTGACCGCGAACGCCGCCCCGGCGCCGGCGGCGGCCACGATCACGCCGCCGATCGCCGGCCCGATCGCCCTGGACAGGTTCATGCTCATCGCGTTGAGCGCGGTCGCCTGCGGGATCTCCTCCCGCGCGACCAGCCCCGGCTGGATGGCCATCCACGTCGGAGCCATCAGTGCGCCGCCGGCGCCGACGATGAAGATGAACGTGAGCAGAAGCCAGGGCGACATAAACCCGACGTAGGCGAACACGGCCAGCCCCGCCCCGGCGAGCGCCATGACGGCCTGCGCGGTCAGCAGCAGTCGGCGGCGGTCCATCACGTCGCCCAGCGCGCCGGCCGGCAGCCCGATGAGGACGACCGGCAGGCTCAACGCCGTCTGCACCAGCGCGACCGGTAAC
>JAOPWA010000266.1 GCA_025965915.1 Dactylosporangium sp.
TGAGGTTCATCCACGCGCAGACCGGCGGGGTGCCCCTATTCGTGGACCGGCTGGCGAAGGTTCTCGGCTCGGGCGGCGGGGTGCCGACGGAGGTGCCCGAGTCCGCGGTGATCCAGTTCGGGGCCGACCTGGAGGACCTTGACGCCGATGTCCGTGGGTTGCTGCTGGCCGCGTCGACGGGGATGAAGCTTCCGGTCCACCTGCTCACCGCACTGCTGTCAAAGGATCTGGACGCGGTGGACGAGATCGTCAAGGCGGCCAAGGCCACGGGCCTGCTCGGATCGGACGAGACGCTGCCGCCGATCGTGCGGCACGCGGTCGCGTCACTCAGCCCCGCGACGCACCGGATCGCGGTGTGGCAGCGGATGGCGGAGCTTCAGATGCAGCGGGGCGCGCCTGTACTCCCGCTGGTCCGAACCCTGCTCGGCGCCGGCCTGGCGAACGACTCGCTGGTCATGATGTACGAGGCCGCAGGCGACGAGGCCCTGACCGACGAGCCCGCACTCGCGGCCGAACTCTTCGCCGCGGCTGCCGCCGCCGGTCGACCGACCGCCGCCCGCCACGCGGTGGCGGCGGCCCTCTCCGCTGACCTCGACACCGCCCTCCGCCTGTCGGACCGGTTGATCGCAGCGGAGAGCTCGCCTGAACGCGCGGACGGAGCGGCGGTGGCGGCGGTGGCGCTCACGCACCGCGGCCACGTCGGCCGGGGCGCCGAGCTGTACCGGTGGTCGGGCACGGCGTCGTCGGTCGCGTTCGCGGCGATCGGGTACATCGGGACCGGACACCCGGAGGAGTTCGACCGGCTTCTGCACAACACTCCGGCGGGCGGCCCGCCGACCCTGCTCGCCAGCGCGGCGCTGTTGATGGCCCGCGGCGTACGGGAAACTCTCGCCGGCTCGCCGACCGCCGCGCTGTCCGCCCTCGTACAGGCGTCCGCCCTGCTGGAGCCGGCGGGTCGGGCGGCCCTCCTGCCGGACAGCCCGGCGGCACTCGCCGCGCTGGTGGCCCTGCACTCCGGCGAGTTCGACATCGCCGAGCGGGTGCTCGATCGCGCCATCGCGGCGCGCTTGGGCGGAGCGCTGATGGCGCGACGCCACCGGCTGCTTCAGGCGTGGATCCTGATGGTGCGGGGACGAACAGCCGCGGCCGCACAATCGCTGGCAGCCGCCGCCAGCGGCGCACCGCTCGAATCGCGGGACCTGCTCTTCGCTACGGCGCTCGAGATGGGCATCGCGCGACGCAACAGCGATCTACCTGCGCTTCAGCGCAGCTGGGGCCATGCCCGGGAGGCGATCGTACGGCACCCGGTGGACCTGTTCACGCTGCTACCCCTGGGCGAGTTCACCATCGCGGCCGCGCGCCTCGGCGAACTGGGCGCGCTGCTGCCGTACCTGCGGGACGCGCGCTTGTTGCTCCACGGGTTGGGTGATCCGGCATTGTGGTCGGCGCCGTTGCACTGGAGCGCCCTGCACGCGGCGATCATCGCTGAAGAACCCAAGGCGGCTGCTGATCACGTCAGGGCACTGGTCGGCGCCGCCCAGCACACCCGGTACGGGTCCGTGGTGGCCGCCGCCGCGGAGAGCTGGGTGGAAGTACTACACGGAGTCGTCGATCCGGTGAAGGTGGAAGCCGCCGCTCGCGGCCTGCACAGCGTCGGACTGTGTTGGGACGGCGCCCGGCTCGCGGGACAGGCGGCGATCCGAACATCCGACCGCCGTGCGATGACCGCTCTACTCGACTGCGCCCGGATGCTACAGGGCAGGCCGGCCGGCCCGAGAGGATCGGGGCAGCCGGCAGAGTCGTCGCCAACGGAGGTCGCGGACGCCGTCGCCGTGCCGAGCGAGAGCAGGCTCAGTGAACGCGAACAGGAAGTGGCGGGCCTGGTACTCGCCGGCATGACGTACAAGCAGATCGGCGACCGACTGTTCATCTCCGCCAAGACGGTCGAACACCACGTGGCGCGGATGCGGCAGCGACTCAACTGCGGGAGCCGCAGCGAACTGCTGGCCCGGCTACGGACCATGGCGGCGCAACGGTCCGGCGTCGAGTCGGTCGGAGTCCCATGGCCGAGGCAACCGTCAGCGTAAGGCCTCAGCTCACCGCCGTTTGACCGCCGTTGGAACCAGATTCTGAAACTCCTTCGGGAGCTGAGCGAGGACGTCCTCGAACTCGCCGGTGCTGACAGCGGCGTGCAGGGTCTGGAACACCGCCGGTACGCCCTTGTTCGCGGTGTCCCGGTCCACATCAGCGCGCAGGCTCACCCGACGGACGAACTCGTTCAGGTCGAACGCTTCGGCGGGCTCATCCTTCTTGTGCAGGAACTCCCGCAGCTCCGTCGGCAGTTGCGCGGCGAGGTCCCTCGCCTCACCGCCGGTGATCCGCTCCGCCAGCGTCAGCAAGGTCGCCTGGGTCACGGCCTCCGCCTGCCCCAGCGAACCCCCCATCCGCTCCGAGACCTTCTCGATGAACTGCACGTACTTCATGTCGCGGTTTCCTCTCGGATCGAAGCCGGTTCTGGCTACCCTCGCGACATCTGGTCAAACGGACCGATCAGGAACGGCGGGCGCTCAGGGCACGGCGGCCGCGCGTAGCGGGCCCGGGGCTGGTCTGCCGTTCAGAGCGGTCGGATCGACGCTCCAGGCCCTGGCCAGCCGCATCACATCGTCCTCCGACACCAGGATGTCGGCTTCGTCGTCCAGTACGGCCGGCAGCCCGATGGCGGCCTCGGCCTCGTCGGGCTCGCCCCGCCATTCGGTGACTTCACCGGTCTCGCCCACAAATTCGAAGGCGCGCAGCAGTACGCCGTCGACGGCGCGCTGCCACCGGTGCAGCTCTGAGACGCGGTAGGTGGCGAAGAACTGTACCTCCGTGCCGAGGGTGGCGGAGAGCTCCGCGACATCCACCGCCAGAGCCGCGCGCAACAGCCAGCGACCGGTGACGAGTAACCACCGGGCATCGCTCACGCCTGGTAGCGGCGGGGTCAGCACCAGCCGGTCATCGGTCAGATAGGCCAGATCGATCCCGCTGCGCCACGAAGCCGTTCCCAGATCGCGCAGCCCAAGCGCTGCGCACACCGCCGTCTCCTCGCCCTCGCGTACCGCGAGCCACGCCTGCTTGGGGCCGAAGCCGACCATGGTGTCGCCGTCCATGCCTCGTACGCTACCGACCGTCATCGTGCCCGGCATGACAGCCCTAGCGGGGCAGGATCAGGTCCGGTAGACAGTGATGGCGATCAGTGCCATCGGTCACTCGGCCGCCACCCTCCCCACCGGGTAACCGTCCACAGTGGCTAAACTCGGCCCGTCCACTCGATCGCACGCTGCTGCTTTTCGTCAACGTCCGAGGCGATGTAGTCACGCCCTCAACCATGTGCTCACAGAAACGATGTACCACCCGGCACCGTCACGAGGCGCACCCTCGGGAAGGTGCAGGCATCCGAAACGAATAGGCAGGCAACTTTCTCGCAGGATCTTGCATCATCTGGCAATCACGGTCCGGCGCGTTGCCATTACGGATGGTGAGCGGTTGAGTGACGTTCGGTCCGGTCGAGTGCATTCACGGGGAGCTGATGGATACTCACCGCTTTGCCGCACGTATGGGAAGCGCGCTTCCATCCCTGGTTCGCTGGGGATTGTCGCCCGACGCTGACCTGGTCTATCGCACGCTGGTCTCGCTCGATACGGCGCGGGAGAGTCAACTCGCCCACGAGCTGGGCATGGCCCACGAGCGGGTCCGCGAAGCTATGCGCGAACTGGCCCACGCCGGCGCGATTCGACGGGTCTCATCCGCGTCGCGTCGCGCCCCCAAAACGAACAGTCGGGCTGTCTGGGCCGCCCGCCAGCCCAATCAGGTCGTCCGGCAGCTACACGGACACCGCACGCGCCCGCCCGGGACAGCAGCTATCCATGGCCAGGTACCGGAGCAGTACATCCCGCCGCCGAGGACAGCACGAGCGATGGATACGACAACGACACCGGTACCGCCGCCCGAACCGACACCGTCGACCACCCAGATCCACCTGAGCCCGGCCAACACGCGCCCGGCCGGCCAAGACCGCGACAGCCGGCGGTGGATCCCACACCAGGCCGTGCCGCCGGCGCTCGAGGCACTGCGCCACGAGGACGGGCCGTCGATCGCGCTTACGCCACGTGAACGGGCCATCGTCGAACTACTCGCGCAGGGCCACACCGACGAGACCGCCGCGCGGGAGCTCGACCTCAGCCGACGGACCGTCGGGTACGCGCTGGGCGGGTTGATGAGCCGGCTCGGCGTGGACAACCGGTTCCAACTCGGACTTGCCCTCGGCGCGATGCGGGCGGCGATCCCGGCTCCCCGGAGCAAGAGTTGAGCCGGAGCAAGAACTGAACCGGCACAACAGTAGAGGCAGTTCTCCCGTCACACCGCCACTCCGGCCGGAGTCAGCATCGATGCGAGGGCCACGGCCAAGCGCCGCCCCCCGGGCACCCTCGCGCGCCGGGTGAACACGTCGTATCCGGCATTCTCGACCTCGCCGAGAATGCCGCCGTACAGGTGGTACGCCGCGCGAATGCAGCCTTGCGAGCTGGGCGCGAGCATGGTCACCCCCGGCGCCGCCCGCGCGTAGTGCTCCCGGGCCCGCCCCACCTCGAACGCGATCAGCTCGCGAATCGCATCGCCGGCCGCCCCCGCGGCGTCGAGGCCGCCGGCCGCCCGGGCCGCCTTCAGGTCAGCGTGCGTGAGGCCGAAGCGGGCGAGGTCGGCTCCGGGCAGGTACACCCGGCCCAGGTCGAGGTCCTCCGCCACGTCGCGGATGAAGTTGGTCAGCTGGAACGCCAGCCCGAGCTGGCGCGCCGGTTCGCGGGCAGCCGCCGGGTCCGACGACTCCAGGATCGGCAGCATCATCGTGCCGATCACCGCTGCGGAACCCTCCATGTAGCCGAGCAGGTCGTCGTAGGTGCTGTAGCCGTTGATCGTCAGATCCATCGCCATGCTGGCCAGGAACTTGCGGAAGTCCTGAAGATCAAGGTCGAAGACGCTGATCGTGTGCAGCACGGCGGGCAGCAGCGGGTCAGCCGGGACGGACCTGGGCCGCCAGACGGTGCCGGGCGGGCCGGATTCGCCGTGGGAGCCATCGAGCCCGGCGAGGAGCGCCGAAGACCAGTCGGCAAGCCACTTGGCCCGCTCGGCGACCGGAAGGGTCGCGGTGCTGTCGACGATCTCATCGGCGTAGCGGGTGAAGCCGTAGAGGGCGTGCACGTGCCGGCGCTTCCACTCCGGCAGCAGGCGGGTGGCCAGGTAGTACGTGCGACCATGCCGACGGTGCAACTGGCGGCAGCGCTCGTACGAAGCGGCGAGCGGTTCCATCCCGGCCCTCATCCCAAAGAGTCTCGAAGTCCAACAGCGCTGGTCTCAAAATCAAATCGACGCATGAATCGACGCAACCGGAAGCCTACGCTACGATTCGACGCGGAGCCAACGAACCGACGCAAGCTACCGGCACGTCGGCCCAGGGACCGACCCACCAGGGAAACCGGCCCAGGAGAGAAGGAGTGCCGTGCGTAGCGTTACGGGCCCGACGGGACGGGTGGTGGTCGTCGGAGCCGGGCTGGGGGGCCTGGCCTGCGCGATCCGCCTCGCCGCAGCCGGCCGGGAAGTGACCGTACTGGAACGGGAGACCCACCCCGGAGGGCGAGCCGGCAAACTGAGCCTGGACGGCTACGAGTTCGACACCGGCCCGACGGTGCTCACCATGCCCGACCTGCTGGCGGATCTCGTCGGCTCCGTCGGCGAGGATCTCGACGACTGGCTCACCCTCACCAAGCTCGACCCGGCGTACCGGGCACACTTCCCGGACGGTTCGACCCTGGACGTCATCACCGACACCGCCAGGATGGCCGGCGAGGTGTCGCGCGTCTGCGGGCCACGGGAGGCCGACGGTTACCTGCGCTTCGTCGACTACACCCGCGAGCTGTGGCGCCTGGAGCGCGACGACTTCATCGGCCGCAACCTCGACACGCCCCGCGATCTGCTCACCGGAAACCTGCTTCGACTGGTGGCCATGGGCGGCTTCCGCCGTCTCCAGACCAAGGTCAACCAGTTCTTCCGCGACGAACGTACCCGCCGGATCTTCTCCTTCCAGGCCATGTACGCGGGGCTCGCACCACACGACGCCCTCGCCCTGTACTCGGTGATCTCCTACCTCGACGCGGTCGCCGGGGTCTACTTCCCGCGCGGCGGCATCCACGCCGTCGCCAGGGCGCTCGCCGGCGTCGCCGAGAAGCACGGCGTGAGCATCCGCTACGACACCTCCGTCACGGGCGTCGTGACCGGTGCGGGGCGGGCGAGGGGAGTAACCGTCCATAGTGGTGAGTTCGTCCCCGCCGACGTGGTCGTACTCAACCCCGACCTGCCCGTCGCATACCGCGACCTGCTGCCCGGCAAACCGCGCCCAAGGCTATCGAGGCTGCGCTACTCGCCCTCGTGCGTCGTGCTCCATGTCGGATCAAAGCAGGGGTACGAGCGGATCGCGCACCACAACATCCACTTCGGACAGGCCTGGAAGCGCACGTTCGACGAGGTGATCAGCGAGGGCCGGCTGATGAGTGACCCGTCGCTGCTGGTCACCAATCCGAGCAGGTCGGAGCCGTCGGTCGCGCCCGTCGGGCGGCACACCTACTACGTGCTCGCACCGGCGCCCAACCTCGCCAGGTCCTCGATCGACTGGCGAGGCGGCGCCGCCGAGACCTACCGCGCGGATCTCGTCGACACGCTCGAACGGCGCGGGTACATCGGATTCGGCGACGGCATCGAGGTGTCCCACCTGGTGACCCCGGCCGACTGGGCCGATGCGGGCATGGCGGCCGGCACCCCGTTCGCGGCGGCGCACACGCTGCGCCAGACCGGCCCGTTCCGCCCGGGCAACCTGCACCCCGCGCTGGACAACGTCGTGTTCGTCGGCTCGGGTACCCAGCCGGGCGTGGGCGTACCCATGGTTGTCATCTCCGGCCGGTTGGCCGCCGAACGCATCACGGGAGCCCACTCATGAGCCGCGAGCGAATGCTGGTCGAACTGGTGGATGCCGGTGGTATGGCCGTCGGGTCGACGACCGTCGCCGAGGCACACTCCGCGCCCGGGCTGCTCCACCGGGCGTTCTCGGTCCTGCTCGTCGACCCGAACGGTCGGCTGTTGCTGCAACAGCGTGCGGAGGCGAAGACCCGGTTCCCGCTGCGGTGGGCCAACGCCTGCTGCGGCCACCCCGGCCCGACCAGGGACCTGGTGACGGAGGCGTCCCGGCGCCTGAACGAAGAGCTGGGGTTGGGCTCGATCGCGCTCAAGCCGGTCGGCGTGTACGTCTACCGCGCGCTAGACCCGACCACCGAGCGGGTCGAGCACGAGTACGACCACGTCCTGGTGGGCGAGGTCGACGGGGAGGCGCCCCGACCCGACCCGGATGAGGTGGCGGCGCTGCGGTGGGCCGAACCCGACGAAGTACGTCGGGCCATCGCAGACGAACCGTGGTCGTACGCCCCCTGGCTGTCCGGCGTGATATCGGTCTGGGAAGCGTCGACTGCGGAGCCTGACGGGTGAACGCTGAACTGTTGAGTGCCGGGGCGGCTGCCCGCCGCCTGGGCGTTGCGGTCACGACGCTACGCAGCTGGCACCAGCGGTACGGGTTGGGCCCAAGCGGACACGAGCGCGGTCACCACCGCCGCTACACCGGCGACGACATGGCCCGGCTGGTGCTGATGCAGCAACTGGTCACCGCGGGTGTCGCACCGGCGGAGGCGGCGCGGTGGGCGCAGCGGTCACCGTATTCGGCGTCGCCTATGCCTGAGTCGTCGCCGTCGGATTCATCGGTGTCACCACAGGATCTGCCGGACGCCGGCACGCGCGACGGCGGTGGCTACGCCCTCGCCCTGGGCGACGCCGACCCTGCCGCGCGCGGGCTCGGCCGCGCCGCGCTGCGGCTGGACGTGCTCGGAGTACGCGACCTCGTGGCAGCCGCCGTCACCGAGCGCGGCGTCATCGATGCCTGGGACCAGGTGGTGCGCCCGGTACTCGTCACAGTCGGCGAGCGGGCCGCGTGCTCGGAGGAGTTGGTGGAGGTAGAGCACCTCCTGTCGGGCTGTATCTCGGCCGTGTTCGCATCGCTGCCGCGGCCGCCGCGCGACTGTCCGGTACGCCTGCTGCTGGCCTGCGCCGACGAGGAGCAGCACAGCCTGCCGATCGAGGCGCTCGCTGCCGCGCTCGCCGTACGCGGTATCCCGGCGCGGGTACTCGGGGCCCGGGTACCTCCCAGCGCTCTGCGCGCCACGGTGCGCCGCACCGGGCCGATCGCCGTACTGCTGTGGGCACACGCCCGCGCCACCGCTGACCCGGCGCGGTTGGAGGATCTGCTGTCCGGACGGGGTCGACCGGCTGTCGTCGCCGCCGGTGGCCCCGGTTGGGATCCCGCCACCGTTCCCCCTGGTGTGGTCGTACCGGCGACTCTCCTCGACGCGGTCGAACTCTTCACCGCGGCCGCAGCCTGACCCCTGGTCACGACCGCATTCACCTGACGCTCCGGGGCGGCTACCACCACATAGGTGCTGGGTGATGAACGGCCCAATCTATGTTTTAAGCACCCGATATGGGCCATTGCGCTGGAGGCCTCCTCGCCTGTTCCAGCCACGTCACCACGGCGGGGCGCCGTCTTCGTCCCTACTCCTTCCGGGAGTAATGCATGCTGTCTCACCGTCGCCAAACGGCGGCACTGCTCGCCGTCGTATTCCTGGTCGTGCTCGGCAGTTGGACCGGTGACAGCAATGGCGAACGCAGCGCGTCAAGCTTTTCGAAGCTTCGTGACCAACCCCGAGGACGTCCGCTGGCCCAGGTGGCGGCTCCACCTCCATCCGCCGCATCTCCATCCATGAAAGCGGCCTCGGGCCTGCCTGAGCCCGCGGAGCCGCCGGCCAACGCGACGTTCGCGCCCGGCGTGACAGCAAAGACCACCGGCACCGACGGGGTGGCGCTCACCTTCGACGATGGCCCCGGCGACCAGACCATGGCGATCCTCAACCTCCTGCGGGCCTCGGGCGTGAAGGCGACGTTCTGCCTGATCGGCTCCAACGTCCGGGAGCACCCCGAACTGGTGCAGGCGATCGTGCGCGACGGCCACACCCTGTGCAACCACACCTGGATGCACGATCTTCAGTTGGGCCAGCGGCCGACCGACGTGATCCGCTCCGACATGCAGCGGACCAACGACGAGATCCACAGGGCCGTCCCCGGCGTAGCGATCAAGTACTTCCGGCACCCGGGCGGCGCGTGGACGGCCGCCGCGGTGTCGGTCGCCGAGGAGTTGGGGATGACGTCGATCGACTGGGACGTCGATCCGCTCGATTGGGACACCGGCAGCTACGGGGTGGGCCCGGGCATGGTCAACCACATCATCGACAGCGTGAAGCAGGGGGTCCAGCCGGGCTCGATCATCCTGTCCCACGACGGTGGCGGTGACCGGACCAGCACCGTTGCGGCGTACCAGACGCTCCTGCCGTACTTGCTCCAGGAGAGGCACCTGCGTCTCGTGCCGCTGCCGACCGGCCGGATGGTCCAGCAGAGCGCCCAGCAGAGCGCGCAGCAGCGCGGCAGGCTGCCCAACTAGGCGCGGGGCCGACACCGGGATACCCATTTTGCACACGGTTCCCCGGTCACGTATGCTTTCCAAGCCTCCGGCGGGGCCCGGACGGGAGCTTCACCGCGCAACGTCGCACATGTGCGATGATGGCGGGGCCGCCCCCATCGTCTAGCGGCCCAGGACGCCGCCCTTTCAAGGCGGTAGCACGGGTTCGAATCCCGTTGGGGGCACGACCAAGGTCGTTGTGGAAACACAGCGGCAGGATACCAGGTCCTGTGGAGCAGTTGGAGTGCTCGCCGCCCTGTCAAGGCGGAGGTCGCGGGTTCAAGTCCCGTCAGGACCGCAAGCGCCGTCGCCGTGCGTGAAGCCACGCGCGGCGTCTCGCTTGTTCGGCAGGTACGATATGCCGAGCGCCACGGGCAGGTAGCTCAGTCGGTACGAGCGTCCGCCTGAAAAGCGGAAGGTCGGCGGTTCGACCCCGCCCCTGCCCACCAAACCCTTCGCCGGGTTGACAAAACGGTGACCAGCGGAAACGCGGTCACCGTTTTTGTTTTCCCAGATCAGGTCATTCGACAGGCGTACCCGACAGCCTTTCCATCCACCCAGCCGAGACAGACTCCACCCAGCCCAGCCCAGCCCAGCCCAGACAGGCTAGGCGGTGGCCATGACGCGCTGACTCATCTCGTGGCTGATGAGCTGCAGCCTGCTCGCGCTCTCCACCTTCATGACCAGGTTGCTCTGCAGAGTCTGGGCGCACGAGATCTTGCCCATCAGTACCGACTTCGCGACCAGACCCTTGTAGCTTCCAACCCCGAAGTAAGACAGCTTCATCGCATAGCCGAACGTGCACACGTCCATCGCCTCGGGCGACGGCTCCTGGCTCATGAACCGCTGGTGCTCCGCCCGCATCCCGTCAACCGCCAGACTCGGAACCTCCCGCGGCGGGGTGCCCATCGCATGGAAACACGTCTCCAGGTTCTTGATCCTCTGCTCGCACTCCTGCTGCTCGACACGCATGACCTGCTGCAGGTTGGCATCCCGAAACTGGCCGACCATGTCGCCCATCCACGCGGCGCTCTCCTTCTCCGCGTCGTGCATGACGGACAGTTCGTAGACGAACAGCTCCACCGGACTGTTGATTGCCATGGGCTCCTCCCGATCACCTCGAACGCCATGCCGAACGCGGAGCGCTGTGCCGGACACGGAGTGGACTACCCGCGCGGTGGCGCCCTAGTCGACCGGCAGGCACCGTCGCCGATCGTTTTGCCCGTAATCAGCAGGTTGGTGATACTTAGCCTCTCGTACGAATGACCACACGGCCCTGGCCCGAACGGTCACGGCCCCTCGGCCCACGTAACCGAGGCGGTCCCGCACCCGTTTCACATGGCGGGACTAATGGAACGTGTTCACACACCACGCACTGGTCAGACGGTCGGTACACCCAACCGAAGGCGACGTCATCGTCAGCTTTCGCCACCGGACGTAGCCCGAGAGCCAACATCGGCCAGCATGCCGTGCCCGAAGGTCTGAGGCGAGGCGCGTTGGCGCTAGTTAGCGTGGGTGACGGAATAGATCAGGCATTGTCTGGCAGTAAGGAAGGTTCAGTGCAAATCACCGAAAATCGCGTTGGCGACCCTTTCGCGTTGACCCGGTCTAGCACGAGCCACGGCACGGTGCGTTTGGCCGCCTCGGGTGAGATCGACATCTACAACGTCGACCACCTGCGCAGCACGATCGAGAGCATCATCAACGATCCTGCGACGCAGCGCCTGACCCTGGACTTCGCCGGCCTTGACTACATCGATTCCACGGGCGTGTCCGCACTCATCGCCGGGATGCGACGGAGCCAGCAGAACGGCACCGCTTTCTCGGTCGTCAACCCTCGCGGCGAAGTCCTCCGAGTCCTGAAGATCCTCGGCCTGGACCAGGTGCTGGCGCCCAGCCTGTAGTGCTGGCGCCAGCCTGTAAACACCGGCCCGGTCCTGTCGGCGGCTAACCCGCGACCTTCTGGCCGGCCTTCGCGAACTGCTCGACGATCGCCGCACAGAAGGCGGGCAGGTCGGCTGGCGAGCGGCTCGTCGTGAACTGCCCGTCGACGCAGACCTCCTCGTCGACGACCTGCGCCCCGGCATTGCGCAGGTCCGTCCGGATACTCGGCCACGATGTGATCCGGCGCCCACGGACCACGTCGGCCTCCACGAGCATCCAGGGACCGTGACAGATCGCGGCGACGGGCTTACCCGAGGCGACGAAGTTCTTGACGAAGGTGACCGCGTCCCGGTTGGTGCGCAGGTTGTCGGGGTTCACCGTGCCGCCCGGGATGAGTAGTGCGTCGTACTCGTCTACCTTCGCGTCGGAGACCAGCCGGTCGACCGGAAACGTCCCGGCCGAGATCATGTCGAACTGGCGGGCCTGGATCTCGCCGGGGTGGAGCGAGATCAGGTCGCTCTTCGCGCCGGCACCGTAGAGCGCCCCACGTGGCTCTTCGAGCTCGATCCGCTCGACACCATCAGCGGCCAGGATCGCGATCTTCCGTCCTTGGAGTTCCCGTGCCATGTCGTACCTCCAGCGATTCACGTCACTCGCGCCACCGGCTCTACCCCGACCCGTGGCCTCTACACCGGTCAGCGACCCCCGTCCGGGTGCATGACGACCTTCGTCCAACCCTGATCGCGCCTGTCGAAGTGCTCGTACCCGTCGGGCGCCGCATCCAGCGGAAGCTCGTGCGAGACGACGAAGGACGGCCGTGCCTTGCCCGCCACGATGAGGGCGAGCAGTTGGCGGTTGTAGTTCTTGACGTTGCACTGGCCGGTGCCCATGGTCTGGCCCTTGAACCAGAACATGCCGTAGTCGAAGGCGATCTCGCCCTCCTTGTACAGCGGATCCGGGCCCTTCGGGTCCCGCGGCACGAACACGCCGACGACACCGATGGTGCCGGCGAACTTCACCGAGTTCACGAGGTTGTTCAGCGTGGCGTTGGGATGCTCAGACCCTTGCGCGTCGATCGCCTGGTAGCCCACACACTCGCACCCCCGGTCGGCTCCCTTGCCGCCGGTCGCCTCCATGATCCGGTCGACCGGGTTCGTCTTCGTGAAGTCGATCGGGATGGCGCCGATCCGCTCCGCGAGCGCCAGCCGGTCGGGGTGGCAGTCGACCACCCAGATCTTGCTGGCGCCCTGGAGGGTCGCCGAGTAGGCCGCCATCAGCCCGACCGGCCCCGCGCCGTAGATGACGATGGTCTCGCCGGGATTCAGGCAGGCCAACCGGGTCGCGTGCCAGCCCGTCGGGAAGATGTCGGAGAGCATCACGTAGTCCCGCTGTCGCTCCTTGTCCCTGGCGTCCTCAGGCAGGACCAGACAGTTGAAGTCGCCGTACGGTACCCGCAGCAGCTCGGCCTGGCCGCCGTTGTAGGGGCCCATGCCGGCGAACCCGTACGCGGCGCCGGCCATCCGCGGATCGGGGTTGGTGGTGAGGCAGAAGGCCGTGAGGCCCCTCTCGCAGTTCTCGCAGAAGCCGCACGAGATGTTGAACGGCAGAACGACCATGTCGCCGACCCGTACCTTGTCGACCGCGTCGCCGATCGCGACCACCTCGCCCAGGTTCTCGTGGCCGAGCACCCGGCCGGGCTCCATGTCGGTGCGCCCCTCGTACATGTGCAGGTCGGACCCGCAGATGTTGGTGGTGGTGATCCTCACGAGGACGTCGGTCGGCCGCTCGATCCGGGCATCCGGTACGTCCTTGACGTTGATACTGCGCTCTCCTTCGTAGACCACAGCCTTCATTAGGTCCTCCGCGATTGAGGCGCCGCCCCACCCGACCGGCGAGGCACAAGTCCATCGTGGCTACCCGCCGTCTCGGCAAGCATGCCGATGCGGGCATCGTCGCGGTGCTCGGTTCACGGCGCCCACTCGTGGCCGGGCTCGCCCGCGGTGCGCCGCCGCTGCTTCATCTCCGCCTCGTACAGGTGCCGCCGCCCGCCCCCGAGCCGCTCGCGTGCCGTCCGTTCGAGCTCCCTGAAGAGCGCGAAGTAGCCGTCGTCGTAGTCCTCGATGATCTGGAAGGTCCAGTGACCGGCGATCACGTTTCGGCCGATCAGCTCGCGCTCGATCCGCTCGGCCAGGTCGCCGTGGCCGGCCTCCCGCAACATGCGGACCGCGTCGTCGAGCATCAAGTCGGCGCTGCCGGTCAGTTGGTGCATCGAGTACAGGTGGCCGCGGGCGCGCTCGGTCGTCTCCAGCGCCTCGCTCAGCTTTCCGAGTGCGGCAACGGTCGTGTCGTCCACTCCGTCCGGGCGGCGATGGTCCGGATCAACGGCTCCGTCACGCTGTGACATGCCCCGCGCTTACCCCGCCTGGCCGGCCCACACCCCGGGCAACGAGAATCGGTGCCAGGACCAAGGACAAGATCGGGGTGTACGGGTGGAGCTGCTGCATTCGGGCAAGGTCAGGGACGTCTACGCCGACGGCGACGGCCTGATCCTCGTCGCGTCCGACCGGGTCAGCGTCTACGACGTCGTCCTGCCCACCCCGATCCCGGACAAGGGTGCGCTACTGACCCAGCTCTCGCTGTGGTGGTTCGAGCAGCTCGCCGACATCGTGCCCAACCACATCGTCTCCGCCACCGACGTGCCGGCCGAGTGGGCCGGTCGGGCCGTCCGCGTCCGGCGCCTTGAGATGGTGCAGGTCGAGTGCATCGCCCGGGGATACCTGGCCGGGCTCGGGCTGCGCGAGTACGAGAGGACCGGCGCGATCTCCGGGGTGCCCCTGCCGGCCGGACTGGTCGAGGGTTCGAAGCTGCCCGAGCCGATCTTCACTCCGACCACGAAGGCACCGCTCGGCGAGCACGACGAGTTCATCGGCTTCGACGACGTGATCTCCCAGGTGGGCAAGGACACCGCCGAGACGCTGCGGGACCTGACCGTCCAGGTCTACCGGCGCGGTGCGGAACTGGCCGCCGAGCGCGGGATCATCATCGCCGACACCAAGCTGGAGTTCGGCCGTACGCCGGACGGCGCGTTACTGCTCGCCGACGAGGTCCTGACCTCCGACTCGTCGCGCTTCTGGGCGGCCGACTCGTGGCAGCCGGGCGGGCCGCAGTACTCGTTCGACAAGCAGTACGTCCGCGACTGGGCGGCCGACCCGAAGCTGGGCTGGGACAAGCGGGCACCGGGTCCGGAAATTCCGCCGGAGGTCGTCGACGCGACGCGCGCCCGCTACGTCGAGGCGTACGAGCGGATCACAGGCCGGAGCTGGACCTGATCTACAGCGTCCCGCCGTCGCGGTGGCGCAGGGTCGCCACCGCCGACCCGGCCAGCGTCATCAGGCACTGGGGCAGCTTGCCGTCGGCCATGGCCGCGCCGAACAGCGCTTCGGCGCTTGCCTCGTCGGCGTTGGCGTACGCGCTGAGGAACCGAGCCACCCACCGCTTGTCGTAGGTCGCCTCGTCGATGCCCGGAAACTCCAGCCGCCACGGGCCCAGCGCGATGCCGTCGCCGACGGTGGCACCGGCCAGGCTCCATGCGACCTCGTACGCGCCGACCACGCCATCGCGGGTCGCCGCCTTGTCGAATGCGTCGACCACGCCGTCACCGTCTCCGGCCAGCGCGGACCGCAGCACGAGTGCGACGTCGTCCAACACGTCGTCCGGTAGGCCCTCCACGATGCGCAGCGTATCCGTCACCGTCAAGGACGACATCCCGAGCGCGCAAGGGCTAACCCCGGCGGATGGCGCAGGTCAGGCGGGCCGTGCAGATCCGGTCGCCGTCGGAGTCGGTGAGCACGATCTCGTACGAGGCGATCGACTTTCCCAGGTGCAGCGGCGTCGCCACCCCGGTGACCACGCCGGACCGGGCCGACTTGTGGTGGGTGGCGTTGATGTCCACGCCGACCGCGAATCCGCCGTGCGCCTGGGCGGCATGCAGGGCGGCACCGATCGACCCGAGGGTCTCTGCCAGCACACAGGAGGCGCCACCGTGCAACAACCCGTACGGTTGGAGATTGCCTTCGACCGGCATGGTTCCGACCACGCGTTCGGGCGTCGCCTCGGTGAGCGCGATGCCCATCCGCGCGGCCAACGAACCTGGTCCGTCGAAGGTTGGGGTCAAACCGTCCGGTGAAAGCGTCTCCATGGCCGCACGCTACCTGCAGACCCGGATGACTCTGCCAGCGACATGTCTCACAACCGGTCCATATGATCTGCGGAAGGCGCGCTAAGGTGCGCTCGGCAGGTTCCGGAGGGAGTAGCTCATGCGGCGTGTCACCCGCCCGATATCGACGTTTGCGGCTGTGGCAGCCGTCCTACTCGCGTCCAGTTGCAGCAGCCCGAAAGCGTCCGAACCGGCGCCCGGAACGGGCACCAGCGAGGGCCAGGCGCGGCTGTACGGCTCGGACGGCAATATGAGCAGCTCCTTCGGCGACGCCCTCAAGGACCAGCCGGGGGTGCTGGCCGGCATGAAGGGCACCGCGCCGCTGACCCCGCTCACCGATGAGTTCAAGAAGCGGATCCGCGGTATCGACCCAGCCGTCCCGGACTACAACTACGCCGGTGAGGCGTACGACGCGGTCGTCGTCACGGCGCTCGCGGCCGAGGTCGCCCACAGCACCGACGCCCCGACGATCGCCAAGTACATCGTGGGCGTGACGGTCGATGGCAACACCTGCAACAGCTTCAAGGAGTGCGTCGCTCTGGTTCGCCAGAACGAGAACATCCAGTACCGCGGCGTGTCCTCACTCAAGCGCAGCGGCTTCACCGCCGCGGGCGAACCGTCGACCGCCACGTACGGCACGCTCAACTTCGGTCGGGACAACCACATCGACGACGCCAAGACCGAGTTCGTAGGCGCCGGTGACGAGGCGACCTCGGGCAGGAACCAGCCGACGCCTACCCCCGCGCCCACCCCCAGCAACCGCAACGCCAAAGTAGCGCCGCTCAAGTTCGGTGGCCTGCTCCCGCATACCGGGCAGTTGGCCAGCGCGGGTCCGCCCATCTTCGCGGGGGCGAGACTCGCGGTCGAGGAGATCAACGAGGCCGGCGGCGTCCTCAGTCAACCGGTGGAGTGGCTCGACGGCGACGACGGCACGAGCGTGCAGATCGCCTCGGCGACACTGGACCGCTTCATCGCGGCCGGCGTACAGGTGATGATCGGTCCGGCGGCTTCCGGTGTCTCGGCCGCCGTGCTGCCCAAGGCCGTCGCTGCCGGGCGCATCCTGTTCTCGCCGTCAGCGACCTCGGATGGCCTGTCCCAGCTCGACGACAAGGGCCTGTTCTTCCGCACCTCCCCGCCGGACAGCCTGCAGGCCAAGGCTCTCGCCAACATCGTGATGCGCGACGGTGCCGCCAAGGTGGCGATCATCGCCCGCGACGACGCCTACGGCAAAGGCCTGGGCACCGGCGTCCTGGCCGATCTGACCAGCGCCGGGATCAAGGCGGGCAGCATCCGGCTGCTGTCGTACAAGGTCAAGGAGAAGTACGACCCCAGCGACCAGAACAGCATTTTCGGGCCGCTCGCCAAGAGCGTCAAGCAGTTCGCACCGGACGCCGTGGTGATCATCGGGTTTGAAGAGTCCGCTCTCCTCATCAGGGCGCTCAAGGACCAGCGTGTGACCTTCCAGTCCTAGCGCCGGCTCAGGAACGCCGTCATCCGGGAGGCGAGCGCCGCGCCGGCCCCGATCACTACGAACCGTTCGGTCACGGCGCTGATTCTGCCGTGGGGCTGTTGGGTACGTTGCGGCGCAGGCATGGGTCGCCGAAATCGATGGATGCGCCTACCGTGATTGCGGCACCGCACCCCCCGAGAGGAGTTCGGATGAGTGACAGCGTGGAGACCAGGGGCGACGATCGCGTCGAACTGGCCGTTGGCGACACCAACCAGGATGGCAAGCCGGACCTGTGGATCATCGACACCGACGGCGACGGGAAGCCCGACCTGTTCCAGTTCGACACCGACGGTGACGGCGAGGTCGACATCACGGTCGTGGACCGCACCCAGGACGGCACGCCCGATGAGGTGGTCGACGGCGACGGCGGGTTGCCGCCGCAAGCCTGAGCTCGCGACGGGCTAGGTCAACGCGGGCCCGGGTCAACACGTCCTAGGTCAACGCGGGCTAGGTCAACGCGCGCAGCATCAGTGCCAGGCCGAGCGCGCCGAGGACGGTCACCCACGCGCCGATCAGCCACATGACGACGCTGCCCGCGAAGGGCCGGCGACCGTCCGGCGCGCCCAGGTCGAGGGCGGCCAGGGCGTGGCGGGCGCTCAGTACCTCATGCGCGCGGGCCGCGGCCGCCGCAGTCAACCCGCCGCGGTCGTCGGCCGGGCCGCGACTCAGCTCGACGGCCAACCGCGCCTGGCTTTCCTGCAGGTGTCGCGCCGCCCGGTCGCCGGCCGTACCGGCCCGCGCGTACGCGGCCCGGCGCAGCGCCGCCCGGCCGCCAGGGGAGCAGATCGCGCGCAGCTCCGCAGGGGTCACGATCCGCGAGTCGGCGAGGGTCGACAGTACGGTGGCGTAGTAGGCGCCCTCCCGCCGCCGGGCCACGTACGCCAGTATCAGCGCCAACGTGAGGACCGGGCAGCCTTTCACCAGGAGTGCGGCGATCTGGCCTGGCGTACCCAGGCCGAACCCGTCGGCCAGCAGCGGCGAGTTCCACCCGAAGTGGCACAGCCAGGCGCCGGCGAGGCACAGGCCCGCGAAACCGACGCGGGCGGCCGGGGACCGGTCGACGCGCACGACCGCATACCCGATTCCGGCGCCGGCGAGCGCGGTGAACACGGTGTGGCTCCACGGCCCGGCGAGGATGCCCCGGACGACGAACGTGCTGAACACCGGCTCGATCCGGTCGCCGGCGCCGGCGGTCTGCACCGCGATCGCCGCGTAGGAGACGTTCTCCATCACCTGGTAGCCCAGACCGACCATCGCGCCGTACACGATCCCGTCCACGACGCTGTTGATCTGGGACGTGGCGAGAAGCGCGATGATCAGCACGCCCAGGAACTTGAGGATCTCCTCGACGGTCGGCCCCGCGAGCGCCGGCCCCCACAGCGCCGCGAACCGCGGCGACACGAGCTTCGCGACCAGGCTGTCGACGGCCAGGTTTCCGGGTACGGCGGTGGCGGTGACCACCACCGCACCCCAGGTGAACGCGGTCGCCAGCAGCACCGGCGGTTCGCGTTCGAGGTGGTCGAGGTTCACGATGAAGATCACGAACGGTACGGCGTACAGCGCGAACAGGGCGAACGCGGTCGTCGTGGCGACGGGGTAACGCGCGAGCGGCGCGGCGACCATCGCCCCGAGCCGGACCGTACTGATCAGCAGCAGCCCGATGAGCAGCCAGAACACCGGCATGCGTACGGAGCCGAACAGCTCACCGGCGAGCGGTTTCGGGCGTACCGGCGCACTACGGCCCGCCCCCGTCGACCGGGCCCTCACGTCGCCCTCGCGATGCTCGCCACGCTCGCCTCGATCGCGGTTAGCCGGCTGGCCAGCTCGCCGGGCGGCCCGCTGGCCGTGGCGTTGACGACCGTCGTGGAGCCGAAGACGCGTACCGCGTACCAGCCGCGGTCGGGCCCGGCACGGAACCGGCCGGTGAGGATCCCGGTGGGGGTGAGGCCCTCGGGTCCGATCGAGGTGGCCCCGAGCCCGTCACGCAGCCTCGTACGCAGTTGGTCCGCGGCTGCGGCCAGCGTGAGCTGATCGGGGCTGACCAGAATCGCGATCCGTACCCGCCCGAGGAGGAACACCGCATGCCCGGAGTGGCGACCGGGTCGGGTCTGGCTCACGTCGAGCCGGGCGCCGGCCGGTGGTATGACGGTGACGGTGTCGGTCACCGGGTACGCGACTCCGGCCGGCACCGACCGTTCAGGTGGCAGCGCCCGATCGAGTGCCGGGAGCCCCAGGGTGATCGCCGCGACTACAGCCAGAATCCCCAGGCTGTACAGGCCATTTCGGCGCAGCCCGGCTTGCGGGACCCCCATCCCTCGACGGTATCTACCATTTACGGCTTCCGGGAGCGACGAGCCGAACCGTCCGGGTAGCGATCGTCCCCGGTTGGGCAGTTTCGGCAGGAGCCGTTCACCTACGCGTCCACCAGCTCGCCAGCCTCCCGGGTGGCTTCGGCGGCGCCTGCTGTCCGGTTGCGGCGCCCCGGCCACCAGGCGGCGTCCCCCAGCAGCGCGGTCACAGCGGGTACGAGCAGTATCGAGACCACGAACGCGACCAGCACGATCCCGAGCGTCACCGCGAACCCGATCTCCGCGAAGAACGGCACGCCCGACACGAGCAGCGCTCCGAACGTACCGGCGAGAATGATCGCCGCGGCCGCGACGGACGGCCCGGCGTGTTCGATGGCGAGCGCCGCGGCCCGGCGGGGCGGATTGCCCTCCCGGATCTCCTCACGTAGCCGGGCGGTGACGAGGATGTTGTAGTCGGTCCCGATCGCGGTGACGAACAGGTACAGGATGATCGGGATCGTGAAGGCCAGGCCCGGCTTGCCCAGCGCTCCCTGGAACAGGCCGGCCGCCGCGCCGAGGGTGGCGGCGAACCCTCCGACCACCAGGCCGACCAGGTAGACCGGCGCCAGCACGGCCCGTAGCAACGCGGCCAGGATCAGCAGGAACAGCAGTCCGGCGACCGGGAAGATCAGCGCGAGGTCCCGGTTGGTCGTGTCGCGTACGTCGGCGAATGCCATCGTCTGACCGCCGATCAGCACCTGCGCCCCGGCCGGGGCGGCGGCCCGGGCCGCGTTCCGCAGCGGACCTGACACGAGATCGAGCGCGGCACCGCCGTAAGGCTCCAGGTTGAGCACCAGCGGCACGTCGACCGTACGGCCGTCGGCTGACACCTTCGGCGGCATGGCGCTCGCCACCCCCGGCACGGCCGCGATCTTGTGTACGAATGCGCCGAGCGCGGCCTGGTCCACGGGTGCGTCCGAGCGCAGATACACGTCGGTCGCGTTGAGCGCGCCGGCGGGGAAGCCCTCCTTGAGGTTGCCGTAGGCGCGGGTGGCCTCGGTGGAGCCGGGCAGTTGGCCGATCGGGTCGTAGTCGGGGTGGTAGGTCAACGCGCCGGCAGCGAGTCCGCCGAGCAGCACCAGCGAGGCGACGATCACCGTGACCGGGCGACGCGCGACGAAGCGCCCGATCGCCGCGAACCTGGTCGCCGCCGGGGCACGCTCGGCCGACTTCGACGGCCAGAAGACCCGGCGACCCAGTAGCGCCACGATCGCGGGTACCAGGGTCAGCGCCGCGAGCAGCATCACCGCCACCCCGATCGCGAGCGCCGGGCCCAGGGTGGCGAAGAAGCCGAGGGTCGCGAGTACGAGCGCCCCGAACGCGGCGATCACCGCGAACGCGGCCGAGAAGATCGCCTCCCCGACCCGCTCGACGGCGGCCACGATGGCGTCGACCGGAGCGTCCCCGGCGCGCAGGCGTTCCCGGTACCGGAAGAGCACGAACAGGATGTAGTCGGTACCGATGCCGAAGAGCACGACGGTGAGCATCGTCGGCAGTTCCTGGCCGACCTGGAAGTCGAACGCCTTGGCGGCCGCGGCGATGAGCGACGTGGAGATCCCGAAGACCACACCCACCGTCAGCAGCGGCAGCAGCGCCGCGAGCGGGCTACGGAAGATCAGAAGCAGGAGTACGACGATCAGGCCGAGCGTGACGACCGTGACAATCTTCTCGGCGTCGGCGAACGCCTGCTTGTTGTCGACGGCGATCGCCGCCTGTCCGGTCATTCCGGCGGCCAGCGAGGTCGGCCGGAGTGCCTGGTCGGTGCGCGCCCGCAGGGCGACGACCGCGTCGCGCACGTCCTGGCGCTCGGCCGGTCCCGTGAACTGGGTGGCCAGCACGGCCACCCGGTGGTTGGGCGCGACCGTCAGGGCGGGGTCGAACAGCACTCCCCGTACGGCGGCGGGCTTGCCGGCGTTGAGTTGCTGGGCGAGCCCGCCGATCGCGGTCAGGTCGGCTGTTGTCAGGGCAGCGCCGTCGTGGCGCTTGACCACGATCACGGCGCTCGCGCCCTGCCCGTCCGGGAAGGCGGTCCTGGCCAGCGCCGTGGCCCGAGCCGACTCGGTGGTCTTGGGCAGGAAGGCCGACTGGTCGGAGTTGGTCACGTCGGCGAGTTTCGGCGCCGCCGCGATGATCGCGATGGCGAGCACCACCCAGCTGAAGATCACTAGCCAGGGCCGGCGGGTCACACCGCGCCCGATTGCCGCGAACATCTGGGGTCCCCCTCGCACAAGTGGCACGCTATGCCATTAGGCACAGAGTGACATAGGGCTGCGCGTGACACCATGAGAGGGTGGTCACCATCTCCGGATCCCCCGGCCCGCTGTGCGGCCGGCGCGAACGCAAGAAGCAGGAGACGCGCGCCGCGCTGGAGACAGCGGCGCTGCGGCTCTTCGCCGAGCGTGGGTACGAGCGCACGACGGTCGAGGACATCGCCGACGCCGCTGACGTCGCGGTGCGCACCTTTTTTCGTTACTTTTCGTCCAAACAGCACGTGCTCTTCGGAGATGTGGCCCACACGATCGTCGGCCGGCTACGGGCAGCCCTGGCCGACCGGCCGATGGACGAGACTCCGGTCGAGGCCGTCCGCGCCGCGATGGACGCCGTCGACGTCGACGACTACGACCAGCACCGGCAGATCATCGCCCGCCTGCGGCTCGTGCAGCAGCTACCGGAGCTGGTCCCGACGTACCAGATGGTCTTCCACGAGTTGCACGACACGATCGCCGAGTTCGTCGCTTCCCGCACCGGCGAGACCGCCAGCGCCCTTTACCCGCAGCTACTAGCCGGCGTCGCCACGCTGTCGGGCAAGGCGGCGCTGTGCGAGTTGGAAAGCGACGAGCCGGAGCGCGACGAGCCGGGCCCGCAGCGGCTGCGCGAGGTGCGCCACCGCGCCTACGACGCGCTGACCAGCGGCCTCGGCCAGATCAGCGCAGATACCGCGGCGGGACGTGGTCGGTGAGCCACACGCCGTTGGCGCTGCGGTAGAACCCGTACCCGTCGGCGTCCATCGCGGCCGCGTCGACGGTCAGGATGCTGACCTCCTGACGCCGGCGGGCTCCCACCCGCCTCGCGGTCGCCGTGTCCGCCGAGAGGTGCACGTGGTGGCGGCGCCCCTTGCGTAGCCCCTCAGCCCGGATCGACGCCACGGCCGCGGTTGATGTGCCGTGGTAGAGCACCGGCGGCGGGGCGATCGGCGTGAGCCCCAGGTCGACCGGGACGGAATGACCCTGGCTGGCACGGATTCGGTCCTTCCCGTCCGGCCCGGCCTCGACGGCGAAGCGTCGCTTGTCGTTGCCGGACACCACCGCGTCGAGTTCGGCGCGGGTCACCCGGCGCCCGTGCGCTGCCAACGCGGCGAGCAGGTCGTCGACCGCGACCCAGCCGTTCTGGTCAAGGGTGAGCCCGACGCTGTCGGGCCGGTGACGCAGCACGTACGACAGTCGCTTCGAGATCGCGACCAGATCCATCCCACTCACGGTAGTGAGCCGCTGCGAGCCTTCTCCACGTAGCTCACGTACTGCTTGTCCAGCGTGGCGGCATCGACACCGAGCACCTGCTTGACCGCCGAACCGCTGCCCGCCGAACCGCTGCCGGCCGAACCGCTGCCAGCCGCCTCGTAGAGGGCGAGCAGCTTCGCCTCGCCGTACCTCTCCACGATCATCCGGCAGGCCAGCCAGCCCAGCATGTAGTTGCGCCCGTCGCCGTAGAAGTTCGCCGACGGCGGGGTGTCCCCAGCGGGGAAGCCTGCCAGCGACCGCTTCACGAATGACCCGGGAAGCTGCTCCGGCTTGTACGCGACATACTCGGCGAACCCCTCCACCAGCCACAACGGCATGTATTCGGTGGTC
>JAOPWA010000280.1 GCA_025965915.1 Dactylosporangium sp.
GCCCAGCGGCGTACCCTTCGTGCTGGAGCCGCCACGGCCGCCTCGGCGGTCGTACCAGCGCCCCTCCGGGCGCAACCACGCGCGTCCCGCTCGCCATGCGGGCGGCCCGCCCCGTCGCTAACGTTACGGACATGAGCGAGCGCAGCGAGCGAATCAGACAGCTCGGTGTGAATGAGCCTCATGCCGGCAGGCAGCGGAGCGAAGTGCCGGCATGAGCGTCCTGCCGCGGACGCTGCTGTGGCAGCGCACTGACGTGCACGGCGCCGAGCACGTGGTTTTCGACGACCACCGCGGGCTCACCGCCCGCGGTGTCGCCGTAGCCGCCGGTCCGGTGCCGTACGAGTGCAGGTACGAGCTGGACACCGACGATGGCTGGTTCAGCACCCGGTTCGACGCGACCGCCGAGGGCGGCGGCTGGATGCGCAAGCTGCACCTGGAGCGGACCGTCCGGGGCTGGCGGGTGACCGCCGCCGAGCAGGGCGACCTCGCCGCCGCCGGTCAGCCCAACGCCCTGCCGCCGGGCGCCGAGGATCCCGACCGGATGGCGGACGCGTACGACATCGACCTGGACACCTCGCCGCTGACCAACACGCTGCCGTTGCGCCGGCTCGGGCTGATCGACGGCACGGTCACGGTCGTCGCGGCGTGGGTGCAGCTACCGAGCCTGGCGGTGATCACGAACACCCAGACCTACACGGTGCTGGAGCCCGGCCGGGTGCGGTACGCCGCGGGTTCGTTCACCGCCGACCTGGAGGTGGACGAGAACGGGTACGTCGTGCGCTACCCCGGACTCGCCACCCGTTAGGCCGGATCGCGGGTGGGCTGGGGACGGCCCTCCCACTTCGTCGACAGTGCGATCGTGGTACGGGTACGCGAGACGCCCGGTGTCCGGTTGAGCCGTACGATCAGCTGCTCCAGCGCGGCGATCGCACCGACTCGTGCCTTGAGCAGGAACGACTCCTCGCCGGCCATGAAGTAGCAGGACTCGATTTCCGGCATGTCGCCGAGCCTGTGGAGGAGGTCGTCGATGTCGCCGCTGCTATCCTGGACGACGCCGATCAGCGCTGTCACACCGAGCCCGACCGCGTCCGGGTCGACGTCGGCGTGGTAGCCGCGCAGCACCCCCGCTGCCTCCAGCTTGCCGACGCGTTCGTGTACGGCCGGAGCGGACAGCCCTACCTGGCGTGCGAGTTCGGCGTAGGAGAGCCGGGCATTCCCGCGCAGCAGTTCGACGAGCTGTCGGTCTATTGCGTCCACGGCCGTACCCTAACCGCTCGCGCGCGGAGTACTGCTAATTGCTCAACAGGTGCGATTTCCCTGTTTCTCGGACACGGCACGCTCGCGGTGCTCTAATGGGCGTACGTCCCGCCCAGGGCTTGACCAGGGGATTTCTGGGGGGCTAAGCCTTCGCAGACAGTTAGGAGGGGTCGTGGACACGGGAGATCGTCTGCTCACACCGGGCGAGGTGGCCGCGCTGTTCCGCGTGGACCCGAAAACTGTCACGCGATGGGCCGCTGCCGGCCGGATCAGCAGTATCCGCACGCCGGGCGGGCACCGGCGCTTCCGCGAGTCCGAGGTGCGGGCGCTGTTGGACGGCGAGGCCGCCCTGGGCGGTCGGTCAGCTTCCGACGGCCAGCCCATCGGGTACCACTAGCGCGCGCCGCCCAACCGACCGCTCCACCGCGTGAACAGCGTGTGGGGCACCTGGACCGAGTCGAGTACCTTACCGGCGACGAAGTCGACGAGCTGCTGGGCCGACGCCTTCGCGCCCGCCGTGTAGAACCCGGGGCTCGCTGGGAGAACGACGGCACCCGCGTCGTGTAGCGCGATCAGGTGCTCGAGGTGACTGCGGGTCACCGGGGTCTCACGTGGCACCACGACGACGGGCCGGTGCTCCTTGAGGTTGACCTCGGCGGCGCGCTGCAGCAGGTCCTTGGACAGGCCGATCGCGATGCCGGCGCACGCCGCTGTGCTCGCCGGCACGACGATCATGCCGCGGGCCGGGTACGAGCCGCTGCTCGGCCCGGCGGCCAGGTCGCCGGCCGACCAGTACGTCACGTCGTCGCCCGACAGATCACGGCCACCCAGCCAGGCGGCAAGATCGTCTTTCCAGTGCGCGTCACGAAACGGTTGCCCGGTCTCGTCGAGCAGGGTCAGCCGGGCGGCCCGGGATACCACGAGGTCGACCGGCTGCCCGGCGTCGAGCAGGGCACCCAGCACCGAAGCCGCGTACGGGGTACCCGACGCCCCTGACACACCCACGATCCACGGTCGCCGCACGGCTTTCACGGTAGCGCCGATCGATCGCGAGTCCTCACGGACGTAGTCCGTGACCGACCACCAGGTCGGCCAGCGCGAACACGAACAGCACGATGCCCACGAAGCCGTTGGCTGTGAAGAACGCCCGGTTGACCCGGCTCAGGTCGGTGGGCTTGACGATGGCGTGCTCATACCCGAACGCGATGGCGGTGAGCACGAGCCCCACCCACCACAGCCAACCCAGACCGACCAGCGCCCCGAACCACACGAACAGCGCGAACGTGATGACGTGCGCGACGGTCGAGGCGTTGAGCGCGAAGCGGACACCGTACCGGGCGGGGACGCTGTGCACCCCGATCCGTCGGTCCACCTCGACGTCCTGACAGGCGTAGATCAGATCGAAGCCGCCGATCCACAGCCCGACGGCCGCGCCGAGCACCCATGCCGGGCCGGATCCGTCGAACGTGCCCGTCACCGCGAGCCATGCGCCGACCGGAGCGACCATCTGCGCGAGGCCGAGAATCGCGTGCGGCCAGTTGGTGAAGCGCTTGCCGTACGGGTAGACGATCAACGGCACCGCAGCGAGCGGCGAGAGTACGAGGCACAGCGGGTTGAGCAGCGCCGCGGCGGCCACGAGGACCACGATCGCGACCACCGCGCCGGTCCAGGCGGTCCGGACGCTCACCGCTCCCGTGACGAGCTCACGGGTGGCGGTACGCGGATTGCGGGCGTCGATGTGCCGGTCGAGGATCCGGTTGGCCGCCATGGCGAACGTCCGCGCGCCGACCATCGCGATCGTCACCAGCAGCAGGTCCAGCCAGCGCACGCGGTGGCCGTGGAGCGCCATCGCCGTCAGCGTGGCCATGTAGGCGAACGGCAGCGCGAATACCGAGTGCTCGACCTTGACCAGTCGCAGGAACGATCCCACCCGTCCCGGACGCGGTTCAACGGCGACCGTCACAGCCCGTACTCCTTCCAGCGCTTGTCGACGCGCGCGACTATCTCCGGCGACATCGTCATCTCTTCCGGCCACCCGCGGTGGTAGCCCTCCCCGGGCAGCTTGCGGGTGGCGTCGATGCCGGCCTTCCCGCCCCAGAACTGCTGGTACGAGGAGTGGTCCAGGTGATCGACGGGCCCTTCGGTCAGCAGCAGGTCACGGGAGTAGTCGACGTTGCCGAACGCCCGGAACGCCACCTCGTGGTAGTCGTGCACGTCGCAGTCCTCGTCGACCACCACGATGAGCTTGGACAGCGACATGAGGTGCGCGCCCCAGACCGCGTTCATGATCTTTTGAGCGTGCTTGGGGTACCGCTTGCGGATCGAGACGATGACGCAGTTGTGGAACACTCCGGCCGCCGGCATGTCGTAGTCGACGATGTCCGGGATCAGCATGCGAAGCAGCGGCAGGAAGATGCGCTCGGTCGCCTTACCCAGACCGTGGTCCTCCTGGGGCGGCTTCGACGTGATGATCGAGTGGTAGACCGGGTTCGTCTGCGTGGTCATGCACTCGATGTGCAGCACCGGAAACGGCTCGACCGGGGTGTAGAAACCGGTGTGGTCGCCGAACGGGCCTTCCGGCAGCCGCTCGCCCGGCTCCAGGTAGCCCTCCAGGACGATCTGCGCATGCGCCGGCACCTGCAATGGCACGGTCAGGCAGTCGACCATCTCGACCCGCTCACCGCGCAGGAAGCCCGCGAACAGGTACTCGTCGATGTCACTGGGCAGCGGCGCGCTCGCCGCGTAACTGACGACCGGGTCACAGCCGATCGCGATGGCCACCGGCAGCCGCTGGCCGAGCCGCTCGGCGACGGCGTGGTGCGCGGTGGAGTCCTTGTGGATCTGCCAGTGCATGCCGAGCGTGTTGCGGGAGTGCTGCTGGAGCCGGTAGAGCCCGAGGTTGCGCTTGCCGGTCTCGGGGTCCTTGGTGTGGGTCAGGCCGTAGTTGTGGAAGATGCCCCCGTCACCGGGCCATACCTGCAGACCGGGCAGGCGGTCGAGGTCGACCTCGTCGCCACGGTAGACGACCTCCTGGCAGGGCGCGCCCTTCACCCGCTTTGGCGGCACCGACTTGAGCTGCATGAGTTTGCCCAGGCCCTCACGGATACCGGACCAGCCGACCGGCAACTCGGGCTTGACCAGGGCGCCGATCCGGTCACCGATCTCGTCGAGCGACTCGACGCCGAGGGCCATCGCCATCCGCCGCTCGGTGCCGAAGAGGTTGATCGCGACCGGCATCTCGCCGCGCACCGGATTCTCGAACAGCAGCGCCGGGCCACCCGCGCGGACCGTCCGGGTCACGATCTCGCTGATCTCCAGCGTCGGGTCGACGGGTGCGCTGACCCGGTGCAGCTCGCCCACCCGGTCGAGCGCCTTCAGGAAGTCTTTGAGATCCGGGTACGGGAAGCCACGCGACATGTCCGCAAGTCTCCCAACCCGAATCGACGAGTACACCGGCACCCCGGCTGATCACAGCGAACGCCCCGGGATCCGCCCCCTGGGACCGCTGCGCACTTTGGTCTGAGTGAACTACTTGACCCCGGCGTACGAGTGCATACCGGTCACCACCAGGTTGATGGCGAACAGGTTGATCATCATGGTGCCCCAGCCGACCACGGCGATCCAGGTCGCCACGTTCTTCTTGACGCTCGGCGTCGCCCGCGCGTGCAGATAACCGGCGTAGATCACCCACGAGATGAACGACCAGGTCTCCTTGGGGTCCCAGCTCCAGTACTGGGTCCAGGCCTCCCGGGCCCAGATCGCGCCGCACATGATGGCGAAGGTCCAGATCGGAAACGCGAACGCGTGCACCCGGAACGTCAGCCGCTCGAGCCCCTGCGCGTCGGACAGCCGGTGACCCAGCGAGTACGGGAAGCGCCGCTTGCCGTTGTCGTAACCGGTGCGGACCAGCGTCAGGGCGGCGGCGACGAAGCCAACGAGCAGCACCCCGGACGCGATCGACGCGGCGGTCACGTGGATCTTCAGCCAGTACGAGTTGA
Source organism: Dactylosporangium sp. (assembly GCA_025965915.1). Taxonomy (GTDB): domain Bacteria; phylum Actinomycetota; class Actinomycetes; order Mycobacteriales; family Micromonosporaceae; genus Planosporangium. The sequence goes on from JAOPWA010000280.1 coordinate 5,256, forward strand.
GCGCCGGCATCAGCGGGCCGGCCGTCGTGTACAGCCGCATCCCGTCGATCAGGAGCATCACGACCAGTGCCATCGTGACGAACAGGCCGAGGGGGCGGGCCTCCGGCCGGCGCGTCAGCAGTACCAGCCAGGCGGTGGCACCGACGAAGCAGACCACCAGCACGAACTCGTACATGTTGCCCCACGGCACCCGATGGGCGGCGAAACCTCGGGTCACGATCGCCCCCAGGTGCGCCAGGTAGCCGATGACGGTCAGCGCGACCGCGATCCGACCGATCAGCGCCGCCCGGCCGCCCCGGCCGCCCGGGATCGTGTTGGCGGGCTGCACCGGCGAGACCGGGTCACCACCCTGATCGGGGGTGGCGCCGGCGCCGACCGTGACCAGCTCGCGCTCGGGTGCGCGCGAGGCGGCGCGGGTCGCGGCCCGGGCCACCGCACCGCGGGTACCGAAGGAGAACTCGGCGGCGTACCCGATCATCGCCGCCAGGTATCCCAGAGCCGTGACGACCAGTAGCTGGTCGGAAAGGGCACTCATCTGAAGATCCCCTCTTTTCGTGCCGCCTGCACGATCTCGTCGAACTCGGCCGGGAAGCCAGCGTAGTCGGTACGCGGCAGGCCGCCCGCTTCGATGCGGTCACCGCTGACCCGCAGCCAGATCCGGCGCCGCTTGCCCCACAGTGACAGCAGCAACCCGCCCAGCAGGCAGACCGCGGCCCCGAGCACGAACATCTCCCCCGGGTCGTGCCGTACGGTCATCGTGGCGAAGGCGCGGGTGCCGAGGAACTCCACCTTCGACCCGTCCGGCAGCGTCCACGCCTCGCCGGGCTTGAGCGCCTTCGTCGTGTCGAACTTCTTCAGCTGGCCGGAGTTGATCCGGGACTGGTCGAGCGTGTACACGTTCTGCGCCAGCCCGGCGTCCATGCCCAGGTTGCCGGTGTAGGCCACGAGCATCAGCCGCGGGTTGAGCTCCTGCGGATGCAGCGACTGTGCCAGATTCAGGTCCGTCGACGACATGGTCGGCAGATACAGCCCGGAGAACGCGACCTGCGCGTTCGGGTCCCGCTTTCCGGTGGCCGGGTCGACGTTGGCGTCCGGGAACGTCGCCACGCCCTCGCTGGTCAGCTTGTCGTCGCTGTTCAGGAACGGCGTGACCGAGGTCTGCGTCCGCCCGAACCGATCGGTGTAGCGGATGACCGGCGCGTACCCGTGTCCGAGCAGGTAGACGCCCGCGCCACCGACCCGAAGGGGGTGGTTGACCTCGATGCGGGCCGGCTGCTGCGCCGCGCCGCGCCCGTCGGAGTAGTGGACGTAGGCCCGGAACGAGGTGGGCTGGTCGTTGGCGGCGAAGGTCGTCTCGAAGCGGTCGAGTTGCACGCAGAAGGGCGGCAGGTCACCGGGGCCGACGCGGGCGCCCAGCCCGTAGTCGTCGTACTGCTGGAGGGTGTTGCAGAAGGCGCCGTCGGGTCCCGCGACGATGTTGCGGCTACCGTGCCAGCCGTACCAGGAACTGAACGCCACCCCCACCAGCATCGCCAGCAGGGCGAAGTGGAACAGCAGGTTGCCGCTCTCCTTCAGGTGCCCCTTCTCCGCACTGACCGTCGCCCCGCGCACCGCGACCCGGAAACGGCGCTTGCGTAGCAGCGCCGCGAGTTTCTCCACGTCCTTTTCCGAACCCTCACCGACCGCGTAGGCCGGCATCCGCTCCAACCGCGACGGTGCGTCGGGCGGCTGGCGCAGCAGCGCCGTGACATGGGTGCGCAGCCGGGGGACGAGGCAGCCGACCAGCGAGACGAACAGCAGCAGGTAGATCGCCGAGAACCACGGCGAGGAGAAGACGTCGAAGAGGTAGAACCGGTCCAGCGTGCGGCCCAGCGAGCCGTGCGTACGCAGGTAGGCGCTGACCTCTTCGATCTTGGTGCTGCGCTGGGGTAGCAGCGAGCCGGGGATCGCGGCGACGGCGAGCAGGAACAGCAGTACCAGGGCGGTGCGCATGCTGGTCAGCTGCCGCCAGGCCCGGCGGGCGAGCGCGACCAGCCACGGACCGAGGCCGTGACCGCGCGGCAGTGGGGAATCCGAATCGACGCGGTCGGCCGGTGGGGCCTCGACGGTAGACATCTAGACGCTCACCTCCCCCACGCCGACGGTGGCCCGTAGCCAGTTGACGAAGTCCAGCCAGCCGCCGGTGATGAGCGCCAGGCCAACAATGATCAGCAGTACGCCGCCGAGCCGGGTGATCCACATGCTGTTGCGGCGAATCGCCCGGAACAGTCCCAGCAAGCGCCGGAATCCGAGTCCGAACGCGACGAACGGTAGCCCGAGACCCAGGCAGTACGCCACAGCCAGGATCACCGCGCGGCCGGTGGAGCCGCCGACGGCGGACAGCCCGAGCACCACGCCGAGCGTCGGCCCGAGGCACGGGCTCCAGGACAACGCGAAGACCGCCCCGAAGACCGGCGCACCCAGCAGGCCCGCGGCCGGCAGCCGGCGGATGCGCCACTCCCGCTGTAAGCCGGGGATCAGACCGGCGAACGCGGCGCCGAGGCCGAGGATCAGGATGCCGACGACGACCTCGACGATCCGTTGATGGCGCAGCAGCGCCCTGCCGGCGCTCGCGAGCAGAACGTTGGCGAGCACGAACACGGCGGCGAAGCCGGCGACGAACAGCAGCGTGCCGGCGAGGACCCGGCCACGCCGTGGGCCGGACGCCGAGGCGCTGTCGAGGTCCGCGCCGGCGAGACCGGTGACGTACGACAGATAGCCGGGTACGAGCGGCAGCACGCACGGCGACAGGAAGCTGACCAGGCCGGCGACCGCCGCCACCCCGATGGCCAGCAGCAGCGGCCCGGACTCGGCGATACCCGCGAACGTGGTGCCCATCAGCGCGGCTCCGCCGCCACCCGGCGGACCGCCGGCTCCAGTTCCTCACGTACGAGAGCCCGGGTGTACAGAGCCGCGATCCGGCCCTTCCGGTCGACGATGAGCGTGCTGGGAGTGGCCGTCGGGGGCACCTTGGCGAAGTCCAGCGCCGAACGCCCGGCCGGGTCGAACAGGCTCGGATAGGTGATGGCGTGCCCCTCGACGAACGCCTTCGCCTTGTCCCGGTCGTCACGGATGTCGATGCCGACGAACGAGACCTGCTGCGCCTTCGTCGCGTCAGCGACGGCGACGAGCTCGGACGCCTCCGCCCGGCACGGGCCGCACCAGGAGGCCCAGAAGTTGATGACGACCACGTCACCGCGGTGCTGGCCGAGGTCGAAGCTACCGCCGTCGAGCAGTTCCCCGGTGAGGTTGGGCGCTGGACGCCGCTGGCCCGCGTCGAAGAACTCGCGCTGGCCGCTCCCTGACGCCTTCGAGGTGCTCGACGAGGCGCCTGCGGAGCAGCCGGCAAGCGCCACGAGCGCCGCCAGCACGGCCACGATCAATGTGAGGCGGCGCATCACGCCCCCTTGGCGGTCCGCGCACCCGGGGACAGCGCGATCAGGGAGGCCGCCGGCTCGCTGTAGCCGATGCCGACGACGCGGGCGTCCTCGAAGTGGAAGCTGGTCAGGCTGGCCAGTGCGCACTGCCGCCGGCGCGGATCGTGCCAGAGCCGCTTGCGCTCCACGAACCGGCGCAGCGTCCAGATCGGGAGCTGGTG
>JAOPWA010000292.1 GCA_025965915.1 Dactylosporangium sp.
CGCGACGCCGTTGCCGCCGAGGAGCACAACCTGCTGCACCCCGGCGACCCTGAGCGGGTGCCGTACGTGACGCACCGGCTGGCCCAGGCGAGCGGCGGTCCGGTCGTCGCGGTCAGCGACTTCATGCGGGCGGTACAGGACCTCATCTCACGCTGGGTGCCGGGCGACTACACCTCGCTGGGCACCGACGGGTTCGGCATGTCCGACACCCGGCACGCCCTGCGCCGCCACTTCCACGTCGACGCCGAGTCGATCGTGGTGGCGACGCTGCGCCAGCTCGCCCGCCGCGGCGAGGTCCGCGCGTCGGCTCCGGCCGAGGCGGTGCAGAAGTACGCGATCGACGACGTGACCGCCGCCCCGGTCGGCGAGACCGGCGGCGATTCCTAGTCCGTCCCTACGGTCTTGGGCACTTGGTGGGCTCGTGGCCCACCAAGTGCCCAAGATCACCTAAGGGCGGGCTAGTGAAGCGGCACGTCCAACCAGGACGCTCCGGTGAACACCGCCGATGCGCCGGCCTGGTCGGCGCCCATGTACAGCGGGTCCACCGTGTCGAGCACCAGGGCCAGCCGGTGCCCGGCCGGTATGTCGTTCGCCATCGCCTGCAACTTCAGGTCGAGGGTGTGCCTGGCGGTCAGCCACGTGATCGGTGCGTTGGCGATGAGCCGGCCGACCCCTAGCGCGTCGGTGTCGTACAGGTAGGCGACCAGCGTCCCCTTCGACTGCGACGGGTTGATCGCGAGGTGCAGCGTGGGGCAGCCCGGATGGCGCCGCCGCCGGGGAGCGGGTCGGACACCCATACGCCGGCGTTACGCCGGTTGATGGCGGGCAGCCACACGGTGGGTTGGATCCCGGTCAACCCGGTGAGGCCGTTGGTCAGGAGGACCACCCCGGCGTCGGCCCAGGTGTCCGTACCCATCGAGATCTGCTGTGACCAGTCGGTCTGCACGGCGGTCTCCGACAGCGGGCCGGTCCCGTCCCACCAGCGCGCCCCACCCAGGTGCAGGCGCCGGGTGGAGGTGGCGACGTGCGCCCAGTCGGAGTACGACTCGACCGCGTCGCTGCCCAGGTGGCGCATGACGACCGGCGGCTCGGTGTCGATGCCGTTCCGGCTGCCGACGAGGTACCGCTCGAACCACCGGGCGGTGCTGTCCCACACGTGGTTGGGCAGCCCGGCCAGGCCCAGCCCTTCGGCCACGACGTGGTCGCCGGGCGCCAGTTCCAGCCGCTTGGGGCCGGTCAACTTTCCGAAGAAGTCGACCAGCTGGTTGGGCGCGAAGATGCTGTCGCCGTACGCGTTGGCCATCATGATCGCCGGGTGGTTGCGGTTGATGGCGTCGATGTAGGTCGACGCGGAGCGGGCCCGCCCCCAGTTCTTGAGCGGCTCCAGATCCTGGCTGGCGAAGTATGCCTGGACCAGGGCGGCGAATTCGGCACTTCGCCTGCCGACCAGCCTGGCGGCGGTGTCGAGCAGCCACACCGTCTGCGGCCGGCGGGTGTCGTCTCCGTAGAGCGACTCCACCAGGTCGGTCCAGCAGCTCATGGCGACGACGGCCTTGATCCGCGGGTCGAACGCCGAGGCGAGCAGGGTGAGCCCGGAGCCATAGGAGACGCCTGCCGCGCCGAGGCGGTCGGGGTCGGCCGCGGTGTTGGCCAGCAGCCAGTCCAGCACCGTGGACATGTCGGCCATGTCCTTGGGCCCGGCAATGTCGATCTCCCCGCCCGAACCCCAGAAACCCCTGGTCGTGTACGAGAGCACGACGTACCCGCGGCGGGCGAACGCCGACGCCTGCGCGAGGTACTGCAGGTCGTTGAGTCCCCAACTGTTGACGAACACGATGGCCGGATGGTGGCCGGGGGTCGTCGGCGCGACCAGATTGGCCTTGAGCACCACGCCGTCCCTGGCCGTGATGTCCACGAAGCGGAAGCCCGTGATCGGGACGCCCGCAGTGGCCGCGGCCACCGGTCGGGTGACGGCCCCGGCAGACGTCACCGCCGCGCCGGCAGACCCCGCGGTGACGGTGAGTGCGGCAAAGGTAGTGCCGGCAAGGAGGGCGGAGAGTACGGCGGCTCGACGCAGCACCATGGGTTGCCTCCGGAATACGAGGAAGTTACCCCGCAGTAACACGGGTTACCGAAGGGTAACTTGACGTGCGCCAGGTCACAATAGAGAAGGTGATGAATAGTTAAACCACTCTTATCGGAGATTTCACCCAGCACTCCCCGCCCCGGACTGGCGCCGTGATCGCCGGAGTGGCCATCGAAGATGACGGGTACCGGGGTAGGGGTGGCTCGGATTAGAGTCCGAGCAACTTTCACCTTCGCGAGGGGGCCACACATGACCGAGCAGCCGCCGCCCGACTTTCCGGCCGACTTCCGCTGGGGCGTGTCGACCTCGTCGTACCAGATCGAAGGGGCGGCTACCGAAGACGGCCGCGGAGTGTCCATCTGGGACACGTTCAGCCAGTCGGGAGACCACATCGGCGACGGCAGTACCGGTGACGTGGCCTGCGACCACTACCACCGCTACGCGGACGACGTGGCGCTGATGGCCGACCTGGGCCTACGGGCGTACCGGTTCTCGATCGCCTGGCCACGGGTGCAGCCGACGGGTTCCGGCCCGGCCAACGCCGCCGGCATCGCCTTCTACGACCGGCTGGTCGACCGGCTGCTGGAGCGCGGCATCGAGCCGGCCGCCACGCTGTTCCACTGGGACCTCCCGCAGCCGCTGCAGGATGCCGGCGGCTGGACCAACCGGGACACCGCCGCCCGCTTCTCCGAGTACGCCGACGAGGTGGCACAGGCGCTCGGCGACCGGGTCACGCTGTGGATGACGCTCAACGAACCGATCATCCACTTCGCACTCGGACACCTGCTCGGCCTGCACGCGCCGGGCGTACAGCTGCTGGACAACCCGTTCCCCGTGATCCACCACCAGCTCCTGGGCCACGGCCTCGCGGTGGCGGCGATCCGCCGGCACAGTGCGGGCGGCGTGTCGATCGCCAACAACTACGCGCCCGCGTGGGCAGTCGGCTCCGACGGCACCCCGGGCACCGCCGACGACGCCGACCGCGCCGCCGCTGAGGTGTACGACGCGTTCCACAACCGCCTGTTCACCGACCCCCTGCTGCACGGGCGCTACCCGGACGGGATCGAGCGACTGGCCAACGTGGACCTCGACTCGATCATCCTCGACGGCGACCTTCAGGTCATCTCCGCGCCGCTGGACGCGCTGGGCGTCAACTACTACAACCCGACCGGCGTCTCCGCGCCGGCCCACGACAGCCCGCTGCCGTTCGACCTGACCTCGCTGTCGGGGTACCCGACGACCGCCTTCGGCTGGCCGGTCGTCCCCGAAGGGCTTACCCAGACCCTCGTGATGCTCAAGGAGCGCTACGGCGACGCCCTACCGCCGATCTGGATCACCGAGAACGGCTGCTGCTACGACGACAAGCCCGGCCCGGACGGGTCGGTCGTGGACAGCGACCGGATCGCGTACCTCGACGCCCATGTACGCGCCGTCCGCGCGGCCATGGACGCGGGCGTGCGGGTCGACGGGTACTGCCTGTGGTCGCTGATGGACAACTGGGAATGGGCCGAGGGCTTCAGCAAGCGGTTCGGACTGGTCCACGTCGACTTCGAAACCCAGCGACGCACACCGAAGGCCTCCTATGCCTGGTACCGCGACCTGATCGCCCGCTCCCGGTGACCGCCACGGGAGCGGCGGCGGCAGGGTCGGCGGCGGCAGGGTCGGCGGCGGCCCTCACCGAGCCCACCGCCCCGGTCCGGGCGAAGTGGGTCACCCTGCTCGTACTCGCGGATCTCGGCGTGTGGATGGCCTTCTTCACCCCGATCCAGGTGCTGTTACCCCGGCAGATCGCCGCTATCGACCCCGGCCACAAGGAGGCGATGCTCGGCTTGGTGACGGGGATCGGCGCCCTCGTGGCGGTGGTCGTCAACCCGGTGGCCGGGGCCCTGTCCGACCGCACCACGTTCGGCGTACGCGGGCGCGCATTCGGCCGCCGGCACGCCTGGACGCTCGGTGGCGCGCTGATCGGCGCGCTCGCCCTCGTCATGCTGGCCGGTCAGCACACGATCACCGGGGTCATCCTCGGCTGGGTTCTCGCCCAGGCCTGCTTCAACGCGATGCTCGCCACGCTCACCGCCGCGGTACCCGACCGGGTGCCCGTGGCTCAGCGCGGCGCCGTCTCCGGCTGGGTCGGCATCCCTCAGATACTCGGCCTGGTCCTCGGCGTCGTCCTGGTCACCGTGGTGATGACCGCCGGTGGAGACAGCGAGGGCACCGCTGGCGGGTACGTCGCTGTCGCGGTGGCGGTGGCGCTGCTGGCCGTACCTTTCACGCTGGCCACCCCCGACGACCCCCTGCCGCGCGCGCACCGTGCGCCGCTGCGGCCCCGCGCGCTCCTGGCCGGATTGTGGCTGAGCCCACGGCAGCACCCTGACTTCGCGTGGGTCTGGATCACCCGGTTCCTGGTGCAGCTCGGCAACGCCCTCGGCACGCTCTACCTGCTGTACTTCCTGCGAGACAAGGTGGGCCACCCGCACCCCGAGGACGGTCTGCTGGTCCTCATCCTCGTGTACGCCGCCGGCCTGACAGCCACGACCGTGGTCGCCGGACGGCGATCCGACCGTACCGGCCGGCGGAAGGTCTTCGTCGTCTGGGCGGGCATCGTGATGGCGGGCGCGGCGCTGTTGCTGGCCGGGTGGCCGACCTGGACCGGCGCCGTCGTCGCCGCGGCGGTCCTCGGTGGGGGCTACGGCGTGTACGTGGCGGTCGACGCCGCGCTGATCACGCAGGTCCTGCCTGAGGCGTCCGACCGGGCGAAGGATCTCGGCGTCATCAACATCGCCAACTCGGCGCCGCAGGTGCTCGGGCCGGCCCTGGCCGCGCCCATCGTGGTGTACCTGGGCGGCTACCCCGTGCTCTATGCGCTGACCGCGGTGGTCACCCTGCTGGGCAGCGTGTTCGTCCTGCGGATTCGGGCGGTCCCCTGACGTCCGGGGCGGTCCCCTGACGTGCGGGCAGTCCCCCTGACCTGAGGGCCGATGCCTAGAGGGCGCTGCCCTTCTGCCAGGCGTCCCAGCTCATGTTCCAGCCGCCCGGGTTCTCAGACAACTGGAGCTGCTTGGGCGTGTTCTGGACGTCCACCACGTCACCCATCGTGAAGGTGTTGTAGATCCACTCGGCGTTGCCGGGGCCGATGTTGATGCAGCCGTGCGAGGTGTTGGTGTGACCGTGAGCCGGAATGTTCCAGTCGGCCAGGTGCGTGTACTCGCCGTCGTAGGAGATCTGGACGGTCTGCTTGATGTCCTCGTCGTAGTAGAACTTGCTGGACTTGTCGGTCAGCCCGTAGCTGGCCGAGGACATGTGGGTGACCGGCGCCTTCCCCAGGACCACGTGCGGGCCGCTACGGGTCCAGAAATCGATGACCTTGCCGTTGGCGCCGGTGGTCTCGCCGCCCATGCCCATGCTGACCGGGATGGTGCGCACCAACTCGCCGCCGATGTACACCTTCATGATCTTGGTGTTGGCGTCCGCGATCGCGATCCTCGACTGGCCGATCTTGAACGACGCGCTCACGTCGGACTGGCCGTAGACCCCGTTACCCAGGTCCTTGCCGTAGACGGCCGCCTTCACCGAGACGGAGGTGCCGGACTTCCAGTACTCCTTGGGCCGCCACTGCACCTCCTGGTTGCCGTTCCAGTGCCAGGCGCCTTCCACCTGTGGGCTCGTGGTTACCTGAAGCGTCTTCTGCGCCGCGGCCTTGTCGCTGATCGGCTCGTCCCAGTGCACGATGACGGGCTGGCCGACGCCGTAGGTGCCGCCGTTCTCGAGCAGGTGGCTCGCGTTGGCCTGCAGGTAGGGCTGCGTCTGGTTCTTAGGCTTGAACGTCGTGAAGGTGCTCGTCTGCTCGATGTGCTGGCCGGCACTGTTGGCGCCACTCGCCGTCACCTTGTACTGCTTGCTGTAACCGAGGTGCTCGCTGGTGCGCCAGGACTTGTGATCGGCGTCGAACTCGCCGCCGACCTGCTTGCCCTCCGGGTTGGTGACGGTCACGGCCTCCAGCGTCGCGTCCTGCACGCTCACAGTGACGGGGTCGAGAACGGAAACCTCGGTCGAGTCAGCCGCCGGAGCGATCTTGAACTCGCCCGGCACCTTCTTCGCGCCCGCTCCGCCCGCCTCGCCGGAGGGCACGCCGGAACCGGGGCCGCGCCAGGACGCGTTGACACCCTGCGAGCACCCAGTGGCCGCAGCCAGCGCCAGTGCGACGGCCGCCATCCCGGCAAACCGGGTGCGTGACCGACGACGCGTCATCTGCATTGCGCTTCCTCTCCCAACACGGCAGGTTCGCCCGTCCCATCAATCTACTTATGCGATTCAAGCAACGCGACCCTGTGCACTAGCCCGCGCGCCGCCATCGACAGCCAGGCCATAGGGTAGAAACCGTGACGGTACGTGTGCGTTTTGCGCCCTCCCCAACCGGTATGTTCCACGTCGGCGGTGCCCGGTCGGCGCTGCAGAACTGGATCTATGCCAAACAACACAACGGCGTATTTGTCCTGCGTATCGAGGATACGGACGCCGCGCGCAACCGCCCGGAGTGGACCGAGGGCATCCTCAACGCGCTGGATTGGATCGGCATCAGGCGCGGCACCTACGAGGGGCCGTACTTCCAGTCCTCGTACGCGCAAGCGCACCGGGCGGCAGCCGAACGGCTACGGGAATCAGGCCGAGCGTACTACTGCGAATGCACACGGGAAGAGGTTCAGGCCCGCACCGGCAGCCAGTACATCGGCTACGACGGGTACTGCCGCGACCGCGGCTTGGAGCCGGGGCCCGGGCGCGCACTGCGGTTCCGCACCCCCGACGAGGGCCAGACCGTCGTCATGGACCTGGTCCGTGGCTCGGTCGTCACCGAGAACTCCAACATCGAGGACTTCGTCATCGCCCGCGCCGACGGTTCGGCGGTGTTCCTGCTGGCCAACGTCGTCGACGACGCCACGATGGGCATCACGCACGTCATGCGTGCCGAGGAGCACCTGCCCAACACCCCCAAACAGCAGTTGCTGTGGGAGGCGCTCGGCTGGCAGCCACCTGTGTGGGCACACGTACCCGTCGTGGTCAATGAGAAGCGCCAGAAGCTGTCGAAGCGCCGCGACAAGGTGGCCCTGGAGTCCTATCGCGACGAGGGCTACCTCGCCGACGCGATGCGTAACTACCTGATGCTGCTGGGCTGGGCACCCACCGGCAACCGGGAGATCGTCCCGTGGTCGGTCATCGAGGACGAATTCCGCCTGGAGGACGTCAACCCGTCATCGGCGTTCTTCGACGAGAAGAAGCTACGCGCGTTCAACGGCGAGTACATCCGGGCGCTTTCGCCAGAGGAGTTCGCCGAGGCGTGCCAGCCGTGGCTGACCGGCACCCCGGTCGCCCCGGGCGCGGCGCCCGTCGCCGCACCCCCGTGGGACCCGGGCGATTTCGACCCGAAGGTGTTCGCCGCTGTCGCGCCACTGGCGCAGACCCGCGTGGCGGTCCTGTCCGAGATCGTGCCGAACGTCGACTTCCTGTTCCTGCCGGAGCCGGCGACCGACGAGGCGGCGTGGGCGAAAGCCATGAAGGAAGGCGCAGCCGACCTACTCGGCGCCGCGGTGGCCGCGTTCGAGAACGCGCCGTGGGACGCCGAGTCACTCAAGACCGCGCTCGAGGCGGTGGGCGCCGAACGGGGTCTCAAGCTCGGCAAGGCGCAGGCACCCGTACGGGTCGCCGTGACCGGCCGGACGGTCGGACTGCCGCTGTTCGAGTCGCTGGAGGTGCTCGGCCGCGAGCGGAGCTTGGCCCGCCTGCGTGCGGCACTGTCCAAACTGGCCGCCTGAGGTCTCTGCCGGCTTACGAGACGCGCTGTGCGCTCAAGATCCGCGCAAAGTGTCGGTGGCTGGTAGCCGGTAGCCGGTAGCCGGTGGCGGGCGTCAGCCGTCGTGGCCGGAGCCGCCGTGCGAGTCCGAACCGGACTTGCTCGACTTCGACCCGGACTCGGGTTTGTGCGACTCCTGACCCGACTTGTGCGACTCGGGCTTGGGCGACTCGGACTCGTTGGCCCTGGAGCCGTGGTCGTCGCCCGAGTTGTGGTCGTCTGAGTTGTGGTTGGCCCCGTCGGTCCCCTCGTGGTGCTGGTTCCGCGACTCTCCATGCTGCCCGGACTGCGACTCTTGGCCCTCGGGGTGCGGCGACTCCGACCCGTGCTCATCCGGGTGCGCCGAAGGCTTGCCGGGCTCCGGGCTGTGGCTAGGCAAGCCAGGCAACTGCGTACCGACCGGCACCACCGGGACGGCCGAGCGCGCCGGTTCGGGGCTGGTAGACGATCCGCCGGACGGTATCCCGGCCTGCGCGGGCGCCGGTACACCGACGGCACCGGCGACCTGGTGAGCCACCTGCTGGACAGGGTCCGGCAGGGCACCCGCCTGGGCGGCGACGGCGGTCGCCCCCATCGATGCGCCGACGAAGCCGAGCGCGATCTTCGCGGCCAGTGACTTCGCGACCAACGACGTGAGCAGCATGCGACCTCCCGGCGAACAGTTCTGGTTCCCACAAGTGCAGTTGCTGGCGGTTACCAACGGGTGATCCGGTCGGTTGCAGGTCGGGTAGCGTGACCCGGTCAGGCAGCATGTGAGGCGCCGTGGCTGGCGAGCAGTTCGAGGTTGTGGCCGACGCGCTACGACACCGGTGACGCGTCGGTGCGTGCGGCGTTCAGCGCCGGCGAGCCGGGCTGACGTCTCCGCAATCCAGCATTCACCCTCGTCGAATGGCCTTCAGCCGGCTTTCCGCGTCGGCGTGCGGATGGTGCGGGGTGCCGTAACGTACGGGTCATGAGGGCCGCGGTCTACCTGCGGATCAGCGACGACCGGGATGGCCGCGAGCTCGACGTCGAGCGTCAGCGCGCGGACTGTCTGAAGCTGGCCGGCAGGCTCGGCGTGGATGTGGTCGAGGTCTACCAGGACAACGACGCGGAGGCGTCGGCGCGCGTTCACCAGCGTCGCCCGGCCTACCGGCGGATGCTGGCCGACGCGGGACAACGGCGCTTCGGCACCGTCATCGCCTACACTTCCGGCCGGCTCGTTCACCTTCCGGAAGAGTACGAAGACCTGATCGAACTGGCGCAGCGTCACGGGACGCGGTTCGCGTACGTGATGTCGGCCTCCTCGTACCCAAACACCCGTGACGACCCGCCCAGTGCCTCGCCCCTGCTACCGATCGTCAGCGTGCTCGACACCTTCCGCAGACTGGCCGGCGATCTCGCTCCTGACCTCAAAGGACTGGTCGCCGACGCGGCTCCGGTGATCGAACCGCTGGCCGAAGGCGTGGCGGGCTTCGTCAGGAACGCCATGCCGGGCCTGCGCGGCATGGTCCGGGAGTCGGCCCCGTTCGTAAGCGAGCTGAGCAGGTCGCTCCCTCCGTTGGGCCACGCGCTGGGCAGGTTCTTCAGCAGCGTGTCCCCCGGTGCGCCAGGCGCGTCGGCTTTCGCCAGCGATGTCATCACCCTGGCGTCCGGCCAGGCCGTCTTCTGGGGCGACGTGGTACGCCGGATGTCGCAGGCATACCTGACGGTCCGAGGCCTCGTCGGTGATCTCGACGAGGCCTTCGCGGCACTCCCGCAGCGGACGCGCCGCCTGGTCGTGAGCCTGTTCGACCAGGCCACCACCGCCATCGGCATCGGCATCGGGACGGCCCTGAGATCTGGCGCCGAACTGCCCGATCACACCCGGTCGACCCTCGGCTACCTCCGTGAGCGCCTCGCCTCCACGGTGGACGGCGCCAACGCGGCGGCGTCAGCCGTGGTCGATGCGACGGCGGACGTCCTTGTCAACCTGCCCGGACGCGTCGCCAGGACGGCCGGCGACCTCGCCGGCTCGGTGCGGACGGCGGCAACCTGGGTCTCGGACGAAGGCCAACCCATCGCCCGACGCCTCGTCAGCGACGCGGGGTTCGCGACGGCCGGCATCGCCGCCGCCGCCGTCGACCGCGCGGTACACAACATCCTCGTGGGCATGAAGAGCGGGCTGCAGCCGGCGCGGACCGCCGACGAGGTAGTGCCCTGGATCAGGTCTGACGGTGTCGTTGCCACCAACGCGATCCCGGTCGAGGCGGCCGCCGCACCGGCTGGCATCACGGTCAATGGGCTGAACATCAACCTGTACGGGATGTGGGACCTCAGTGACTCCGCGACCTTCGATCGGGTCGCCGCCGGAGTCTACGAGGCGCTGAACCGGTATCGGCAGGAGTACGCGTGAACGGCCGCTGACCACGCGGCGGACGTACGATGCCGACATGGACGTGGACCTTCCGATATGTCAGACCTGCGGCGTCCAGTACCCGGCTCCTCGCGACGACTGTCCGATCTGTCTGGACGAACGCCAGTACGTCGGCTGGGAGGGCCAACGGTGGACCTCGCTGGCCGGGATGGCCGCCAACGGTCACCGCGGCGAGCTCAAGGAGCAGGGTCCCGACGTGATCGGCGTCGCAACCACTCCCTCCTTCGCTATCGGTCAGCGCGCCCTTCTGGTACGCGCACCCGGCGGCAACGTGCTCTGGGACTGCGTCAGCTATCTCGATGACGCCCTCGTCGAGCAGGTCAGGCAGCTTGGCGGGATCAGCGCGATCGCGATCAGCCATCCGCACTTCTACGGCTCGATGATCGAATGGGCGCACGCGTTCGACGCGCCGGTCTACATCCACGCCGCCGACCGCGAATGGGTCGCGGCCACCCGCCCGGACGACGCCGTCGTGTTCTGGGAGGGCGAGACCCGCCAGATCGGCGACGGCCTCACACTTATCAATGCCGGCGTGCACTTCGACGGCGGCCAGGTGCTGCACTGGCAGGACGCCGACTCTCGCCGCGGTGCGCTGTTCTCAGGCGACATCTTCCAGGTCGTCCGGGACCGGCGCTGGGTGAGCTTCATGTATAGCTACCCGAACCTGATACCCGAGCGGCCACGGACGATCCGGCGGGCGCTCGCACTGATCGAACCCTTCCGGTTCGAGCGCGTCTACGGCGCCTGGTCAGACCTCACCGTGCACGCCGACGGGGCCGAGGCGGTCCGCCGCTCCGCGGACCGGTACCTCCGCTTCGCCCTCGACGACGCTCCCCCACCGCGGCCGGAGTGAAGACGCCGGGTCGGTCAAGTTCGGTGGGTGCCGGGTCAGCCATCCCCTGCGGCGTCCAGCGCGGCGGTGACGTGGCCGTACCCGGGCAAGAGCTCACCGCCCGCTTTCTCGTACCCCAGGACGCCCGCGAGCCCGATACACGAACCGCCGGGAAGCGTGCGGTTCCCCGGCCACAGGATTCCCCGCAGCTGCTCGTTCTGCACCGACAACAGCTCCTGGCTGGACTTCAGCGGCACTCCGTTCTGCTCGCACCACCGCGCCGCCCGCGCCCAGAAGGCGTCGATACTCCGCCAGAGGACGGCGCACCGTGACCCGAGCAGCGCCTCGATCTCCGGCGGCGAGTAGAACCCGTCCACCGGGTGCGACACGAGGTTCTGCACATCTTCAAGGAACGCCCACACGATGTCGTAGCTCACCTCGTCGGTGACCAAATCTTCGGCGACCGCCAGCACCATCGCGGTGGTGCCCGCATCCCGTCGAACGATCCGGAAGGCGGCGGCCCCGCAGGCTTCGCGGTCCGACGTGCCGTGGGAGTCGAGACCGGCGGCCGTGACCAGTCGCTGTACCGGCGTCCGCCGCCGTCGCCACGAAAACCGCATTCGTTACCCCCGCAACCTGGCCATGATCAGGGGCGAAAGCATGACACAGGCACCGGTCGCCAGTGAATCTCGGAGCGCCTCCGGAGCAGGCGGCGACCCTGGCCGGAGACGCTGCGCTCATGAAGACGGCGCCCCTCTACCCGCGTACACGGGTAGAGGGGCGCCGTCCTTGGGGGGCGCGGGTCAGTGGCCGAACGTCAACCAGTTGACATTGACGTAGTCGACCGGCTGGCCGCTGGTG
>JAOPWA010000301.1 GCA_025965915.1 Dactylosporangium sp.
GACATCCCCGAAATCGCCCAAGCCCAGCGCCTCGGCCACCGCGTCCCCGGTGTGCGCGGCATCTACAGCCACGTCACCCCCGCCATGCGACAGCGCATCACCGACGCGCTGCAAGCCCGCTGGCAGACCACCCAACCCGCACCCGCCGCCGCGGTGCGGCACCTGCACGCCGCATAGCCCCCGACATCGACTCTCCGGGGCGGCGCCAGCACGGCGCCGCCCCGCCGCCGTTCACCCACCGGCAGCGACACCAATCCACGCGCGGCGACCGCCGCCGGCCGCGACCAGCTCCGCCCCACCGGAACCTCAGCGAGATAGACGATCATGTGCTCCCATTTTGCTCCCAATGTAACGAGCACAAGCAGAAAGGCCCGTTACCGAAGATTCGGTAACGGGCCTTTGACCTGCCGTTTCTCTGGTGGGCGATACTGGGTTTGAACCAGTGACCTCTTCCGTGTCAAGGAAGCGCGCTCCCACTGCGCCAATCGCCCGGGGTGTTGCTCGTTGTGCCCCCGCGTACACGTTCTCTCGAGGTGGAGACGGGATTTGAACCCGTGTACACGGCTTTGCAGGCCGTTGCCTCGCCTCTCGGCCACTCCACCGAGGTGTCGCCTCGAGATATCTGGCGGCCTCCGAGCGGACGACGGGATTCGAACCCGCGACCCTCACCTTGGCAAGGTGATGCGCTACCAGCTGCGCTACGTCCGCACGTCACTGTGTGTTTCCGGTGACGGATGAGAACTTTAGCCCAGCCGACCCTTGCCTGCCAAACCGGATCCCCCTCGGCGCGTCGAGATCCGCCACGAACAGCCCCGACACCGCGATCTAGCTGGGAATTCAGGACGGCTTGGCGGCGAGCCCGGCGCACTGCCGTAGGCCGGCGTAGCGCTGCTTGACCTTGGTGGCCGCGTCGCCTTTCAGCGGTACGGGCTGGCCGGTGGCGGATACCCCGGCGGGTACGAACTCGTTCTTGACGACCTTGCGGCCGTCCATGGTCAATTTCAGGACGCCGGTTTCGGTACTGAAGGAGTCGCCGTACCAGAGAAAGTTTGCCAGCCCGTATGCCACGTAGGTCTGGCCCATCCAGCCGTCGCCCTGCAGGGTGTGGGCGTGTGAGCCGATGATCAGATCGGCTCCGGCAGCGGCGAGCTTGGCCGCGAAGGTCTTCTGCTCGCTGGTGGGGCACGAGTTCCCCTCCTGGCCCCAGTGGTTGAACACCACGACGAGATCGGCCTTCGACCGGGCGGCGGCGACCGCGGCGGTGGCCCGGGCGAGATCAAGAGCCATCGCGACGCCCGGTCGGTCCTCCTTGGCCGCCCAGTTGAACTCCAGCTCATGCACCTGACTGAAGGCCAGCAGAGCGATCTTCACGCCCTTCACGGTCGTGTAGAGCGGGGCGTACGCCTCGGCGGCGTTGCGTCCGATCCCGACGAAGGGGAAGCCCGCACGGTGACCGTTGTCGAGGGTGTCGGCGAGCCCGACCTGGCCGTAGTCGAGCACATGGTTGTTGGACATCGTGGCCACATCGACGCCAGCGGCCGCGAGCGCGGAGAACGCGGTGATCGGCGCCCGGAAGTGGTACTGCTTCGGTTCGGGCGTACCTCGGTCGGTGATCGCCGTCTCCAGGTTGACCATGGTCAGGTCCGCGGCCTCCAGCACCGACTTTATCGGACCGAACGCGGTAGCCGGGTTGGCCAGCAGCGGCGCGGTGCGGCCGGTGAAGTGGACGTCCCCGGCGAAGGCGAGCGTCAGCGGCCCGGACGCCAGGGGCCCAGCGGACGCGTCAACAGGCGGGGCCGCAATAGACGAGGGCGAAGGAGAGAAGCCACCGGCCGAAGGCCCCGCCCCCGGATGGAACGTCGGTCCCTGACCGCAGCCTGCCATGGCGTTGACCAGCACGAGTACAGCTACGGCGAGCCCGGTCACCCTGCGTTTCGTCACCGCGACACGGTAACCGCGAGAGGGTGACCGCGAGACGGTAACCGCGAGACGGTCAGCCCAGACCCGTACACGAGTGGAGGTCGGTGAATTTTTTCACGATCTCGTCGGCGGCGGCGCCCGAGGCCGGAAGCGGCTGCCCGGTGGTACGCGAGATGGACGCGGGTACCAGTTCCGAGTGGGACACGGCGCCACCCCGCAGGGTCAGGCGCAGTACCCCGGTGTCGTTGCTGAACGCATCGTCGCGCCACCACACGAAGTTGCTCAGGCCGTACGCGACATAGGTCTTGCCCATCCAGCCGTCGCCGAGCAGCAGGTGCGCGTGGGTGCCCAGCACGATCGTCGCCCCGGCTTCGGCCATGCGGGCCGCGAACGTCTTCATCTCGGCGGTCGGGCAGTCGTTGCCCTCCTGGCCCCAGTGGGCGTACACGACGACGACGTCGGCCGCCGCACGGGCCGCGCGGACCGCGGCGACGGAGCGGGCCACGTCGATGGCCATCGCGACGCCGGCCCGGTCGTCCTTGGCCGCCCAGGTGTACTCGAGTTCGTGAACCTGGCTGACGGCGACGAATGCGATGCGGGTGCCGCGTACCGTCGTCACCCACGGCGCGTACGCCTCGGCGGCGTTGTGGCCGGCCCCGATCGCCGGCACCCCGGCTTTGCGGGCGTTGTCGAGGGTGTCGTCGAGCCCGACCTGGCCGTAGTCGAGCGAGTGGTTGTTGGCGATCGTCACCACGTCGACCCCGGCGGCCTTCACGGCGTCGAACGCGGTGCGCGGCGCGCGGAAGTGGAACTGCTTGGGTTCGGGGGTGCCGCGGTCGGTGACAGCGGTCTCCAGATTGACCATGGCCACGTCGGCTCGGCGCAGCGTGTCGGCGACCGGCCCGAAGGCGCTGGCCGGGTCGGCCAGCAGGTCGGCGGTCCGGTCCATGAAGTGCACGTCACCGGCGAACGCGAGCGTGATGTCACCGGCGGGCGCCGGGGAGCCGGGCGACGGGGAACGCGACGCCGACCCGGCGGAGGCAGCAGCAGCCTTCCAGGTGGCCACGGGTGTCCCCCGCGTGCCCGACGAACAGCCACCGACAGTCAACAGCGCCGCGACCAGCGCGATCCACGCCCGGGTTCTCACCCGCGCAACAGTACGGGTCCGCCGCCGGCACCGCCGGGCAGCAACGACTAGGATCGAACGGTACTCGTGACTGGCGCGCGGCAGAGGTGGAACTGACCACCGGGGAGCGACCATGATCGCGGCACCGCGCGCCTGGGTGTCCGGTCCTCGGTCGATCCTGCCTGGAGGATGCTCATGCACGTACCGCCGATCCCGCACCTGACCGTCACGGACCCGGAGCTGGCCGCCCTGATCGAGGGTGAAGCCCAGCGGCAGCACGACGTTCTGCGGATGATCGCGTCCGAGAACTACGTCTCCCCCGCCGTGCTCGAGGCGACCGGCTCGGTGCTGACCAACAAGTACTCCGAGGGGTACCCCGGCAAGCGGTACTACGAGGGCCAGCGCTTCATCGACCAGATCGAGCAGCTGGCGATCGACCGCGCGAAGGCGCTGTTCGGCACCGAGCATGCCAACGTCCAGCCGTACTCCGGCTCACCGGCCAACCTCGCCGTCTACCTGGCGTTCGCCAAGCCCGGTGATCCGGTGATGGGCATGGCGCTGCCGATGGGCGGGCACCTGACGCACGGCTGGAGCGTCTCGGCGACCGGCGCCTGGTTCCGCCCGGTGCGGTACGAGGTGCGCCGCGAGGACGGCCGCGTCGACATGGACCAGGTCCGCGACCTGGCCCGCCGGGAACGACCCAAGATCATCTTCTGTGGCGGTACGGCGATCCCGCGGACCATCGACTTCCCGGCGTTCGCCGAGGTCGCCCGGGAGGTCGGTGCGGTGCTCGTCGCGGACATCGCCCACATCGCGGGCCTCATCGCCGGCGGTGCGCACCCCTCTCCGGTCGGGTACGCCGACGTGATCACCACGACCACGCACAAGACCCTGCGCGGCCCGCGGGGCGCCATGATCCTCAGCACGGCCGAGCACGCGAAGGCGGTCGACAAGGCCGTCTTCCCCGGCCTGCAGGGCGGCCCGCACAACCACACGACGGCCGGCATCGCGGTCGCGCTGCGGGAGGCATCGGAGGAGTCCTTCAGCCGCTACGCCCACCAGATCGTGGCCAACGCCCGGGCACTCGCGGCGGCGCTGACCGAGCACGGCTTCGACCTGGTCACCGGCGGCACGGACAACCACCTGATCCTGGTCGACCTGACGAACAAGGGCATCGGCGGCAAGCCGGTGGCCCGGGCGCTGGACCGCGCCGGGATCGAAACCAACTACAACACCGTGCCGTACGACCCGCGTAAGCCGTTCGACCCGTCGGGGCTGCGGCTCGGTACGCCGGCGCTGACCACCCGCGGGCTCACCGAGGCGCAGATGCCACAGGTCGCGGCGTGGATCTCGGCTGCCGTGGACGCGGCCGTCAAGGACGACGAGCCCACATTGGACCGGATCGCGGCCGGAGTACGGGAGTTGCTGGCCGCGTACCCGATGCCAGGCTGGGAGCCGACCCGCTAACCGAGCCGACCCGCTAGCGCTAGATCGACGAGGCGGCGCTCCGGAACTTCTCGGCATCGAAGGTGCCGTGCAGTTCCGGAGCCAGCCATTCGGCCGCCTGTTGCCGAAACCGCGCCGGCTGCCAGCCGCCGGCGCCGTCGGGCAACGCCCCGGCGAGCTCGCCGGTCAGGTCGGACAGGTTCGTGCGGTGTACCAACTCCGGCCGGTCGGGCCAGGCGCCGACCACGATCCCGGCCGGCACCTCCCGCCGGTCGAGCGCTTCGAGGGTCAGCGCGGTGTGGTTGAGCGTGCCGAGTGCGGCGCGTGCGACGACGACCGCCGGGGCCCCGAGGGCTATCGCGAGGTCGGCGATGGTCCAGCCGCCGGCACCCATGGGTACGAGCAGACCGCCGGCCCCTTCGATGAGCACGAGTTCGTGCCCGGCGGCGAGCTCTTCGACGCATCCGAGCACGTCGGCCAGTACGAGTGGCGCGAGGCCGGCGACCCGGGCCGCGGCCAGCGGCGCCAGGGGGTCGGGGTAGGACGCGAGCGTACGCACGGTCGCCGGGCCGGCGAGGCGCTGGATGGCGTCGGCGTCGGTCTCCCCGCCGTCCGCGATGCCGGTCTGACCGGGCTTGACGACGGCCACCCGCAGGCCGGCCTGGGTGGCGGTGGCGGCGATCGCGGCCGTCACGATCGTCTTACCGACCCCGGTGTCGGTTCCCGTTACGATGACCGGCCCGCGCCACGGCGTCATGGTCGCTCCTTAAGGATGACGTCGATGGCGCGTTCGAAGTCCGCCCGCGCCACTCCGACATTGATCGTAAGACGCAGGCGCGACCGGCGGTCCGGGGTGGACGGTGGGCGGAAGCAGCCGACGGCCACGCCCCGCTCGCGGCAGGCGGCGGCCCACGTGAGGGCCTGCTGCGGTCCAGGGGCGGTGACCGAGAGGACACCGCCGGACGGCGTGGGTACCTCCAGCCCCTCGGCCCGCAGCCGGGCCGTCGCGTACCGGGCCCGATCGGCCAGTTCGGCGCGCAGCCCGTCGCCGGCAGCCAGTACCCGTAGCGCGGCGGCGGCACCGGCGGCCACGGCCGGGGGCAGCGCGGTGTCGTAGATGAACGTGCGGCCGGTGTCGACGAGGTGCCGGCGCAGTTGTGCGGGGCCGGCGATGAGCCCACCGGCGGCGCCGAACGCCTTGGACAGGGTCGCCGTCACGATCACGTCCGGCTCGCCGGCAAGGCCCGCGGCCGCGACCCCGCCCGCGCCGTGCGGGCCGAGCACGCCGACGCCATGCGCGTCGTCGACGAGCAGCAGGGCACGGTACTCACGGCAGACGGCGTGCAGCGCCCGTAGCGGGGCGAGGTCGCCGTCGACGGAGAACACCGACTCGGTAATGACCAGCTTGGGTCGGTGTGGCGCGGCGGCGAGCGCGTCGCGTACGGCCGACGCGTCGGCGTGCGGGGTGACCACGGTCTGCACCCCGTCCCGACCGGCCTTCGCCATCCGGCAGCCGTCAACCAGCGACGCGTGGTTGTAGGCGTCGGAGACGATAAGGGTGCCGGGCCCGGCTAGGGCTCTGACCGCGCCGACGTTGGCGAGGTAACCCGAGGAGTACACCAGCGCCGTCTGCGTACCCAGCCAGCCGGCCAGTCCGGTCTCCAGGTCGTCGTGGGCACGCGTCGATCCGCGTACGAGTCGGGAGCCGGTGGCGCCCAGCCCGTACGCGCGGACGGCCTGCACCGCGGCTTCGATGACCTCCGGGTGCCGCGCCAGGCCCAGATAGTCGTTACCGGCGAGGTCGACCATCTCCTCGACCGGCCCGTGCGGGCGCAGTTCGCGCCGCAGCCCGGCCGTCTCGCGCTCGGCGGCCTCCCGGGTGAGCGTGTCGAGCCAGCCAGCTTCCCCGCTGCCTGAGGAGGGCGCCCCGGTACGCGTGGAGACCGTAAGAGGGGCGCCCTCCTGGGGAAGAGGGGAAGCCGAGGGCAAAGCACTGCTGTCGACGCTCACCCGGCCGCCCCGTCGACCGCGAGTCGCGCCCGGCCGATAGCGGGTGGCTCGTCCGGACCGGTCGGATCGGTCGGTTCGTCGGGTTTGGGGTCGGTCGGCCCTTCCGGATCGGTCGGGCTCGGGCCGCTCGGCAGGTCGGGGTCGGGCGGCGGGAGGCCGGGCTCCTTGGTGGCGTCCGGCGCCGACGTTCCACCCACGACTGTCACCGCGCGTGACGACGCTCGGTCGAGCACCGCGCGTGACGACGCTCCGTCGAGGACTCGATTACCGTCCACGTCGTACAGCCACGACCCCTCAGCCACCCGAGTGATGACTGTCCGCTCATCGTCAAGACACCGGCTGTACTGGGTCAATGGGTGCCACACGGACGCCGCGTCGCGTTCGAGCCAGTTCATGGCACGCCTCCAGGCGTTGTATGAGGTCCACCAAAGGCACTGTTCCGCCCAAAGCGGGTGTTCTAACCAACAGAAAGACCACGAGGAACACCGCCCGGGCCACTGTCAGGCCGTCTTCGCCATGATGGCACCGAGTAGGTTGTCGATGGCTTTACGGGTGCGCTCATCGCTCAAACGCATCAGATGCGTGAAGACACGCAGCGTGAATCCGAGGTTGCGTCGTGATGGCGACCGGGGCTAGGAGGTCGGGCGTCTGCGGCGGATTGATCGGCGACTGGCCAGCAGTAGCGCCCCACCGGCGCCGATCATGGTCAGGGCGATGGCGAGCAGAGTTAGGCCCGGGCTTCCGGTAATCGGCAGCACCCCGGGATCTACGGGGGCGGGTCGGGGATTGCCGGGGCCGAGGCCGGGGCCGAGGCCGGGGCCGGGGCCGGGGCCGGGGGGAGGATCCTCGTCCGCCGCGAATTTGGTGATCGCTACCGCGATCGAGCCGATGCCGACGGGGATGAGATCACCGACGACCTTGTTGGTCAGGGTGTCGATCACCGACACCGTGCTGGCGCCGGAGTTGGCGACGTAGGCGAACTGCTGTCGGGACGTGGCGGCGACGGCCGGCGACGCCGCGAACGGGTTCGCTACCACCATCGACGCGACCGCCACCGTCCCCACTGTGGACCACCAGGCCCGTAGCCCATCCTGCCGCGACGCCAACGAACCGATTTCAATAGGTCTTCGTCGATACTTAAACATTGCGACGTTATCCCCTTCCCCCAACAAAACCCCCGCACTGCAACACGCCGCGTGATTGATCGCAACCGGTGCCGCCACCATTGGGACGCGAGTGGAATAACGGACGTGGCTCTACCGTGTCCGCCAATCGGTAGACACCGGACGTGGGTGGGCGCCGGCCATTCTGGATGGACCGACATCCAAGCGATGACAGAGCAGCCAAAAGGCCGGACGCCTGCGGACACCAGACAACGTCAGGACCAGGTCGACGAGGACCAGCACCACGACAACGAAAGGGCCGGAACCGACTCGTCATGCGCGGGCCCCGGGGAACGCCGGTACCGCGTGGGCGTCGAGCAACCGTGCGATCCAGGCCCAGCCGAACCACCATCTACCCAGGTCACGAGCGTGAGGAACGGCGCAAGCAGGAGTGTCCCCGAGTAGTTGACCTATGCGCCTTGTAGGGTACGTCCCATGCCTGAGACCGTGCTCGCGCGCGCCCAGCGCGTCCTGGAAACCGGTGTCGGTCTCGACGAGACCGGCGTGCTCGACGTGCTGCGGCTGCCCGACGACCAGATAGCGTCCATTCTCGAGCTGGCGCACCAGGTACGCATACGGTGGTGCGGCCCGGAGGTCGAGGTCGAGGGCATCGTCTCGCTCAAGACCGGCGGCTGCCCGGAGGACTGCCACTTCTGCTCGCAATCCGGCCTGTTCACCTCGCCGGTACGCTCCGTGTGGCTGGACATCCCCGCGCTCGTCGAGGCGGCCAAACAGACCGCAGCCACCGGGGCGACCGAGTTCTGCATCGTCGCCGCCGTCCGCGGGCCCGACGCCAAGCTGATGGCGCAGTTGCGCGAGGGCGTCGCGGCGATCCGGGGGGCCGTCGACATCAACATCGCCGCCTCGATCGGCATGCTCAGCCAGGAGCAGGTCGACGAGCTCGTCGACCTCGGCGTGCACCGCTACAACCACAACCTGGAGACAGCCAGGTCCTACTTCCCCAACGTGGTCACCACCCACTCCTGGGAGGAGCGCTGGGACACGCTGCGGATGGTGCGTGAGTCCGGAATGGAGGTCTGCTGCGGCGGCATCCTCGGTCTGGGCGAGAGCGTGGAGCAGCGGGCCGAGTTCGCCATCCAGCTACAGCAGCTCCAACCGCACGAGGTGCCGCTCAACTTCCTCAACCCGCGCCCCGGCACCCCGCTGTCCGACCAGCCGGTGCTCGACCCCCGCGATGCGCTCCGGGCGATCGCCGCGTTCCGCTTGGCGCTACCGCGAACGATCCTGCGCTACGCCGGTGGACGCGAGATCACGCTGGGCGACCTCGGCACCCGCGATGGGCTCCTGGGCGGCATCAACGCGGTGATCGTCGGCAACTACCTGACGACGCTCGGCCGCAAGCCCGACGAGGATCTCGCGCTGCTCGACGAGCTGCGGATGCCGGTCAAGGCGCTTTCCGCCACGCTGTGAGCGGGCACGGCGTCGTGGGAGGCACGGTGAACGGGCTGAGTACGTGGTGTGACCGGTGTGGGCAGGCGCTCACCGACGGCGGCCATGAGGCGTGCGCCGCCGCCCGGCAGCTGGAGCCGCCCCGCTACTGCGGGCTGTGCCGGCGCCGGATGAAGGTGCAGGTGCTGCCGGCCGGCTGGCGGGCCAGCTGCGTGGAGCACGGCAGCCTGTCTTCGACGTGATAACGCTGGACCTCGGGCCCCATACCGGCCAGAGGTCCAGCCTGATCACGAAGTCAGGTCACCCTGCGGGTGCCAGTCGCTGGCGCCGGCCGCCGCCGACTCGAACAGGCGCGGCGCGATGGTGCCCAACGCGACCCCCCGAGCCCGCGTCCCGAGCCGGCTACCCCTGCCCTGCAGGACGGAGGCCAGCCGGTGGGCTTGCCGGGCAAGCCGCGCGACGCGAGGCCGCCGGTCGCGCTGGTAGGTCTGCAACGCGCTGACCAGAGCGGGGCCCGGCGATACGTCGCGTACGAGCGCCTGCAGCGTGGCCGCGTCCTCGAGGGCCAGGCACGCGCCCTGGCCCAGGTGATCGACGAGGGCGTGTGCGGCGTCGCCGAGCAGCGCGTACCCCCCACCGCCGCCGGGGAACACGAACGAATCCGGCATGGGGCGCAGCTCGCTGACGGTCTCCTGTACCAGGTCTTCGGGGTCGGTCACCGCCAGCAGCTGCCCGATCGGTTCGTGCCAGCCGGCGAACCACCGCCGCAGCAGGGCGAGCTGGGCGTCCGGCGGCTCCGGGCGTGCCGCACCCGGCACCGTCGCCATCCAGTAGATGCCGCCCCGGCTCGACGCGCCGGCCGACCGCCGCTCACCCAGCGAGGCGTGAATGAACCGGTGCCCCACACTCAGCGTCTCCCCCGCGGCGGGGGTGCCGGCCGGCAACTCCGGCGTGCGGTACCACGGAATCACCGCCCGCCACGCGGCGTAGCCGCCGCTGACCGGCTGACTCGCCGGTACGAGGCGCTGCCGCACCGCGCTGCGCACGCCGTCCGCGGCGACGACCAGGTCGGCCTCCCACGTGGTGGTCCCATCACTGACCGCGGGCCGGTACTCGTCGGCACGAATGGTCCGCACGGTCACGCCGGGACGGATGTCGATGCGCTCCCCCAGCCCGGCCACGAGCGCGTCGTGCAGATCTTCGCGGTGCACCACGTACGGCGTCGCGCCGTCGGCGCCTCCCGCGGTCGTCTGGCGCAGCCATTGCCCGTCCGGGCGGCGCAGGCCGGCGGGCCGCATCGGGGTTGCGATCGCGTCGAGGCCTGCGCCGAGGCCGAGGGCGCTCATCGCGCGCACCCCGTTGGGCCACAGCAGCAGGGCGGCCCGCCCCGGGCGGATGCGCTCCTCGCGCTCGAGCAGCGTGACCTGCCATCCGGTCCGGGCCAGGGCGCCGGCGACGGCGAGACCGCCGATGCCGGCACCGACAACGACCGCGGAGCGCATCCCGTAACCGGTTACTGGTTGGACGGGCGGGTCTCGCCCGCCGTGGCGGGAGTGGGCGGGCCGGCCTTCCCGTCCGGTTCCGCCACGTCGACGAGGTCGGCGTCGCCAACCTTGTCGACCGTCGCGTCCGGCGCGGCCCCGTCGGAGAGCGCCTGCGAGTCGGCGGGTGACTGAGAGTCGGTGGATGGCTGCGAGTCGGTGATCGTCGGCGTGCTCGCCGCGCCATCGATCGGCCGCACCTCGAACTCGCCCGTCTCCGTGGCGACCAGGCGCTCCTGCGGACCGCGTACCCGCAGGAAATAGACCAGCGCGCCGAGGAAGACGATGATCGACGTCCAGTTGTTGAGGCGCATGCCGAGGAAGTGATGGGCGGTGTCGTCACGCATCGCCTCGATCCAGAACCGACCGACCGTGTACGCCATGACGTAGAGCGCGAACGCGCGGCCACGCCCGAAGCGGTAGCGCCGGTCCAACTGCCAGACCAGGATCGCCACGCCGATGTCCCATAGCGACTCGTACAGGAACGTGGGGTGGAACAGGCCC
>JAOPWA010000304.1 GCA_025965915.1 Dactylosporangium sp.
GCTCGCCCCGGAAACCGCCCGCAGGCCCCTGCCGACCGCGCCCCCGGTGGCCGCCGACGAGGAAGAGGCGGCCGAGATTAGACGCGCGTACCCGACGGCCTGAGGCATGCGTTCATGGCCACTCGCCGTAAAGGTCAGACCTCCGCTCGGGCAGACATCGATGGTCAAAATCCTGTATTTGCTACACAGGGGACAGCAGAGGCCCCTGGCCAGCGGTGACGCCGGCCAGGGGCCCTTTGACGCGATCAGCCTACGTCAGCCGTCGGACTCCGACGACGGGATGTAGGCGCCCGGCACGTCCTCCGGCGCGAAGATCTTGTCCTCGCCGGGGTACGGCTTCGTCCACTCATGCGTCTGGTACCACGTGAAGTGGTTCATCTGTGCGGGGTTCGCGAAGTCGGGCTTGGCGTCGGGCCCGGTCAGCCGCTGGTGCGACTTCCAGTCCTCCCACTTCGCCGCGACCGCCTGCTTGTCCGCCGGCACCGTCGCCGACGGCGCGGCTGCGGCACTGGGGTTCTGCGGCGCCGGGGTGTCCTGGCCGCAGGCAGGCGGGGTATTCAGACCCGCGGTCAGCGAGGTCCGGTTGGGCAGGGCGGTAAACGGCGTGAAGTCCGCGTTCTGGGTGAACGCCCCACGCATCGGGCTGGCCGCGCTGTCCTTCTGGTTCATCGGGTGGATCCCGAGGATCTGCTCGATGGTCCGGATCATCGTGATCTGAGAGTAGTAGTGGCTGTCGACGACGCCGTGCGTGGCCCAGGGGCTGATGATCTGGATCGGGGCACGGTGGCCGTCGACGTGGTCGAGGCCGGCCTGGGAGTCGTCCTCGACAACGAAGATCGCCGAGTCCTTCCAGTACGGGCTGTGCGAGATCGTGTCGACGATCTTGCCGACCGCGAGGTCGTTGTCCGCGACCTGAGCGGCCGCGTTCGGCGGACCACCGGTGTGGTCGCTGGAGAGCCAGAACATGTTCAGGTTCGCCGGCCCGTTCTTCTCGAAGTCACGCTTCCAGATCTCGGACCTGTAGATGTCCGGGACACCGGTGTCGAACTTCGGGAATCCGGGCACCGACACGTTGTTGAGCGACGGGATCGGCGAGGACGAGACCATGGGGTAGGCGGTGTCCTGCCCGGTCGCCGCCATGTTCTTGGTGTCGCAGTACAGGTTCTGCCAGTTCGCGCCGGCCGGCTTGGTCAGGAACTGCTGGAACTCGCCGAAGTTCCGCACGGTCTTCCCGGCCGCCTGCGCACCGGTCCAGATGAAGCCGGTGCGCTGGTGGCCGAGAGCGTCGTCCTCGGTGTCGTAGCTGCGGATGTACTGACCGGCCGTCGACTCGGTGTACTCCGGGTTGTCGGCCTGCATCAGCCAGTTGTGACCCTCGGCGGAGTTCGTGCCGATGTCGTACGTGTTGTCGTACAGCCCGAACTGCTGTGCCATCGCGTGCTGGTTCGGGGTCACGTTCGCGCCGAACTCCGCCAGCGTCGGGTCGCCGTTGCCGCGCGAGTCGTCACCGAAGACCTGGTCGTAGGTCCGGTTCTCCTTGACGATCAGGAAGACGTGCTTGATCGGCGAAGGGTCGCCGAGCCGCTGCGGGACCGGTACCGGCTTCGCGTCGCCCTTGCCCTTGGCCACCTGGACCGAGTTGTTGGTCCAGCCGTTCTGCTGGAAGACCTTGCCGGTCTCGGATTTGATGACTCGGTCGCTCGGCAGCCTGAACCGCTGCAGGCTCGACGTCGTGTCGTGGGTGCCGTGCCCGGCGCTGTTGGTGGGGCGGCGGGCGTCAATACCGCGGGTGTTGGAGACCAGCACGTCCTTGCCGACGGTGGTGATCTCCGCGGGGAAGTAGTCCGTCGGCAGCAGGCCGATGTAGCTGACCGGCTCCAGCGGGGTCGTGTACCGGTAGACGGCGACCGCGTTGGCGCGGCCGAGCGTCACCAGCAGATGACCATCGTCGGTGAGCGTCACCGCGTCGGGCTCGTAGCCCACCGTCGCCTCCGGCCACGGCTGCGTGGCGATGGTCTGGACAACCTTGTTCATGGCGGTGTCGATGACGGACACGTCGTTGGTGGCGGTGTTGGTGACGAACAGTGCCCCGTTCTTGGCGTACAGGGCGGTCGGGTGCAGACCGACGTCGATACTCGTGACGGCGGCAGCCGGGTTCGCCAGGTCGATGACGCTGACCGTGCCGGTGGTGGTGGCAGCGGTCACCGGGTCGGCCGGCACCTGGGTGTTGTAGGAGTTGATCGTGGTGTCGCCGGGCTTCGCCGGACGCCCGCCCTCGTTGCTGACGTAGAGCTTGGTGCCGACCTTGACCATGTCACGCGGGGCGTTGCCTACGGCCCAGCTCTGCTGGATGGCCCCGGTCGCCGCGTTGATGGCGACCACCCGGTTCTGGCCGTTGACGGCGGAGTACACGGTGGAGCCGTCGGGCGAGAACACCGCCTCACTCACCAGTGCGCGCTTGGGCCCGTCCTGCGGGATCCGGATGAACGTCGGGTTGGCGAGGGTGCCGTCCGGGTTCACGGTGAACTTGCGGTAGCCGTCGGCCTGGCCCAGCCACAGCTGCGAACCGTCGGGCGAGTACGTGGGGCCTTCCTGGCCCACGTCGTTGCCGCTGATGCGCAGATTCGCCGCCGCGTTGTTGCCGACGAGCTGCTGCACCTTCCAGTTCTTCAGGTCCACGATGGCGAGCGCCATCCCACCGTCGGTGACCGAGGCTGCGACGTGGGTGCCGTCCGGGCTGACCGAGGACGACATGATCTTGCCGTTGTTGATGACGAGGCGCTGGCCGATCGGGTTGATGTACTGGTCGGCGGACACGACCAGGCCCTGTTTGGTGGTCTGGCCGACCTGGTCGTTGCCGAACTGGTGCGTCGAGGCGAAACTGATGCCGGTGCTGGCGGCGACGACGACAGCGGTGGTGCCTGCCGTTATGAGGGGTATTCGGCCGATGCGTCGACCGAGAAGGCCGGAATGGTCCTTCTCGACACGCCGACGGCGTGTTACCTGCATTGAGTTATCCCTTCGGGGTGGTGGGGAGCAGTTCGACGTTGCCGTTGAACTGCCAGAGCGGGTTCGGTGCGTCCCCGGTCGGGGTCCGCACCAGGAAGTAGCCGTTCACTTCCTTCGGTCCGTCGCCATCGGCCACGAACCGCCCGTCTGCGGTGACGTCAAGCTGGTAGATGGCCGTCCCTGTGGCCTCGACGTCGGGGAGATGCCAGGAGATGACGCAACGCCAGTCGTTGCCCGGCCCCTGGGCGGCGAGCTTGCCGCCGCCCTTGTTGCACGTCGCCGTGGCCTTCAGCTGCGCTTCTGTGACGTCGGGGCGGTTGAGCTGCTTGGTCTGCATGCGGTAGAGGTGGGCGAATGCCGTGGCGACCGAGCGCTGCACTTTGTCCTGCTCGATCCCGGAGCCGGTGGCCGCGGTCGCCGCGGCGACGACCGCGACCGTCACGGCGACCAGCCCGACGAGCGGCAGGACTCCGGCGGTGACCGCGCGGCGTCCCGAGCCGTCGTAGGTCAGGTTGGTGAAGTCGCGCCGCAGGAAAAGCAGGTAAGCCAGCGCTGTCGCGGTCACGGCCCACACCAGGCTGACCACGATGCCGATCAGGAGCGGGCCGAGCTGTGCCGGGCTGGTGAACAGACCGTTCCAGGCGATGAAGGCGTAGCTGGGCAGGGCGAGGCGTACGGCGACGGGGAGCGGCAGCATTTGGGCGAGCTGCATCGCGAGCGCGACGAGCGCGGGCAGTAGCAGTCCCATCGGGGACCGCCTCAGCGCGACGGACCCGAGTAGTCCGATCGCGGCGAGGGCCAGGGTCGGGGCGAGTACGCAGGCCCAGGCGAGCAGGACCTTCCCGGCGGCGTCCGCCGGCGTCAGCAGGTGGCCGTCGAGGCCGACCAGCGGCTGGTTGCCGACCGCCACGACCCCGCCGGCCGCGCTGGAACAGGCCAGCCCGGCCACGAGCAGCAGGATGACGGTGAGGCTGGCCAGTGCCTTCGCTGCGAAGATCCGCTGGGGCGACCGGACCGCCACCAGCAGGTGGCGCCAGGTGCCGAGCCGGTCCTCGGAGGCGAACACGTCGCCGGCGAC
>JAOPWA010000328.1 GCA_025965915.1 Dactylosporangium sp.
TCGGGTGCGCCGCATCCAGAGGTCATCGTCACGCCTTTCCGGTGCCGATTTCGACCGGCACGCCGACCAGCGAGCCGTATTCGGTCCATGAACCGTCGTAGTTCTTCACATCCGCGTGGCCGAGCAGTTCGCGCAGCACGAACCAGGTGTGCGACGAACGCTCGCCGATCCGGCAGTACGCGACGGTGGCCGCAAGAAGTGGGAGCTGGACGGCCGGCCCTACGCCACGGACGTGCCGCAGCGCCCCGCCACCAACTACGTCGCCAAGGACCAGGACCTCTCGATCCGGGCGTTCCGTGACGACGCCGTCGCCGCGATCGGCTCGTACAACCTGGTCGACGTGCGCTCGCCCGACGAGTACGCCGGTCGGCTGAACGCGCCGGCCCACCTCCCGCAGGAGCAGTCGCAGCGCCCCGGCCACATCCCGACCGCGATCAGCGTGCCGTGGAGCAAGGCCGCCAACGAGGACGGCACCTTCAAGTCCAACGAGGAGCTGAAGGCGCTGTACGTGGCGGCCGGGATCGACGAGAGCAAGCCGACGATCGCGTACTGCCGGATCGGCGAGCGCTCCTCGCACAGCTGGTTCGCCCTGCATGAGCTGCTCGGCTACTCCGACGTGCGTAACTACGACGGCTCGTGGACCGAGTACGGGTCGCTCGTCGGCGTCCCGGTGGCGCTCGGCGACGAGCCCGGCGAAGCGTGAGAGGGGACGTCATGAGCATCGATGGTTGTGGCGCACCGGAGCAGGGCACCCCGTTGCCCGCCGGTGTGGACGTGGAGAAGGAGACCGTGATCAGCGGCGTCGTTCAGGCCGGTGACACGCCCGTCGCGGGCGCATACGTCCGACTGCTCGACGCCACCGGGGAGTTCACCGCCGAGGTGGTCACGTCGCAGGCCGGTCAGTTCCGATTCTTCGCGGCGCCCGGTACGTGGACGCTGCGCGCGCTGTCCCGGGCGGGCAACGGCGACGCCACGGTGGCCGCGGATCGCGGAATCAATCAGGTTGCGGTGTCCGTCACAGTCTGATTAAAATCGAAAACGGATCCTCCCCAGGATCATTTGAACGGCCCACCTCTGACGAGAGGTGGGCCGTTCGCTTTGTGCCGGTCTCGACGGCGGTCTCTGTGACGGCCTCCGGTGCCTCCCGCTCGGGCAGCCTGCCACGATGTCCTACGTGACGATCGACGGCATTGCCGCGCAGTACGCCCCCCGCCCCGGGCCGACGGCCTCCCGTCGGCGCTGGCTGGTCGCCGGGGCGGCCGGGTGGGCGGTGCTGTTGGTCGTGCTCGCGGTGTACGCGGTACGCCGGGGTGAGTCGACGGTGCGGACCCAGACCAGCGTCGGGCAGGCGTTGCCCACTGTCGACCGGGCGATCGCCGACGTGGTCGTCGCCGCGGAGCCTGCCGGCGCCGTGGCGGAGATCAGCGGGTACCGCGAGGTCAGCGCTCGGTGCTCGATTACGGCGTTCCGCGACGGTGCCCGCTACGAACGGGCCGCCTACCTCTACGTGCCGGCCGGCCAGGAGCCCGCGCTGCTGGACCGGATCGCCGCCAAGTTGCCCCGCGACTACGACGCCCGGGTGCGGAGGTCCGGCGCCCGTCAGCTCACCGCTGACGCCGGTGACTTCGTCGCGCTCCGGGGTGGCATCGCGGGCCCTGGGCAGGTGCGGTTCACGGCCGATACCGGCTGCCGGCCGCTCACCGGTCCGGTCAGCGAGTCCGAGCCGCCCTCGGTAGCCGCCAACCGGCTGCCCGTCCAGGCGGTGCTCGCCACCCTCGAAGTCAGCGACGTGCACTGGCAGACCCACCGCGTCCCGTGCAGACGGGGCGGTTCGGTGTGGACGGTGCAGGCCGAGGGGCGAGCCGGGAGCGCGCCGACGGTCGACGCGCTGCGCGCCGCTTCGCCGGACGCCCTGGTGGCCCGGCCCGACCTGTACGTGTACCGCAGTGGCCCGGTCGGCATCGTCGCGCGTAGCCGGGACGGCGTCCCGACGGTGACCGCGACGACGGTGTGCGGCGCGACGTGACGAACCGGCGGTCAGTAGACCAGCGCCTGGGCACCCTCCGCCAGGCACTCCTCGACGAAGGCCGCCGCGCCGGCGATGCGGACCCCGTCGACGACGTCGGCCTCGCCGATGCCCCGGCGGGCGGCGCACTGGGTGCAGGCGGTCACCCGTCCGCCGGCGAGCACGGCCGCGAGCAGGTCCGGCAGCGGTGCCGAATGCGGTAGTTCGAACTCGGCCGCCCGGCCGGGCAGGGCGAACCAGGTGGACTCGCCGGTGAGCCACAGCGAGGTCGGCACACCCGCCGCGACCGCGGTCGCCGCCACGGTGAAGGCCTGTGCGCAGCGTTCCGGTGCGTCGGTGCCCGAAGTGGCCTTCACGACAAGAGTACGAGCCATACGGGCAGCATAGGATCTCTTGGTGACCACGGTTCTGCGTCGGGTGTCAGGGTAGCCGCGCCATGGTCACCGAGATCGGATTCATCAGCCTGCTGGTCGCCGGCTTCGGCGCGGCGGCCGGCGGGTTGGTCTATTTGGCAGTACGCGTGTCGAGGGGGCGTTGGTGAGCAGCGAAGAGAGTCAGGTCAACCCGGTGTGGATGGGGGAGACCCCGGTTGCCCCGTACCCCTTCGAGGAGACCCACGACCTGCGCACCGGGCCGGACCTGCACCCCGCACTGCTCGGGCTGCTGCCGTTCGTGGGCGTGTGGCGGGGCCGTGGCCAGGGTGGCTACCCGACCCTCGAGGACGACTTCGAGTACGCGCAGGAGATCCGCTTCAGCCACGACGGCCGGCCGTTTCTGTTCTACGAGTCGAGGGCGTGGCTGATCGAGCCTGACGGCACGCCGGTCCGTCCATCGGCGCGCGAGGTCGGCTGGTGGCGTCCGGTGCAGACCGACCCGAGCGTCGAGCACGCGGCCGAGGCGGTGCCGACGAAGTCTGACGAGATCGAGGTACTGCTCACCCACCCCACCGGGTTCCTCGAGCTTTACCTGGGCAGGGCCGAGGGCACCCGGGTCGAGATGGCCACCGACGCCGTGGTGCGTACCGCGACGGCCAAGGACGTACGGTCCGGCCACCGTCTCTACGGCATCGTCGAGGGGGCGCTGCTGTACGCGTTCGACATGGCGGCGGTCGGCCAGCCGCCCACGCCGCACCTGTCGGCCCGCCTGGAACGCGTCGCCGGCTGAGGTCGGCGCGGGTCGGCTACGCGTACCCCAGCAACTTCTGTATCCGGGTGGTCTCCGGTGACGGGCCGAGGGCGACGCCGTCGAGGCTGCGCACCTCGGTCAGGCCGCGCACCGACGACGCGAGCCACACCCCGTCGGCGGTGCGCAGTTCGACCGGTCGGACCAACCGGTGTGCCGCCCGCATCCCCAGGTCCTCGGCGTGCTCGAGCAGGTATGCGGCGGTCGTGCCGGCCAGGATCCCGGTCGTCTGAGCGGGGACCGTGCACAGCACCCCGTCGGCGAGCCACACCAGCGTCGCCGTCGGGGCCTCCAGGGCGTACCCGTCGACCGAGACCCACAGCACATCGCCCACGCCCTGGCCCGCAGCCCAGCGCAGGCTGGCCATGTTGACCGCGTACGACAGGGTCTTCGCCCCGCCGAGCAGCCACGGCGCGTCGGGGCGCACCTCGGCCGGCACGCCGAGGGTCGCCGTGGCCACCGCCACGCCGCTCTGCCGGGCCGCGACCGCTGCGGGTGCGATCGACGCGACCGTGGCGTACGCGGTGACCGGCCCGCCGTCCTCCGGCCCCCGGGTGCAGACCAGCCGCAGCGCGCCCTCGGCCCCGGCCGGCCACGCCGCGCACGCCTGACCCGCCAGTTCGACCAGGTCGGCGCGCGACGGCAGCGGGAGCGCCAGCAGTGCGGCCGACCGGCTCATCCGGTCCAGATGTGCGCCGAGCAGCCACGGCTCGCCGTTGCGGACGTGCATCGTCTCGAAGACCCCGTCGCCGCGTAGGACACCGAGATCATCTGCGCGCAGGACGGGTGTGTCGGCGGGGACCACCCCGACGCCGAGGAGGGCGAGTACTCGAGCCATGTTGGCGAGCCTATCGTCGCCTAGGATCGACCTTGTGTCGTCGTCCAGGCTGGGTGATCCGGATAAGCGTGATCCGGACAAGCACTGCGGCCCGGACCCGTCGCTGGCCGAGATCCTGCGCGGACGCGGTCTGCGGTTGACCGCCCAGCGCCAGCTCGTCCTGGAGGCGGTGTACGGGCTTGGCCACGCAACCCCCGACCAGGTCCACGCCGCGGTGTCACGCACCGCGGCGGGTGTCAACATCACCACCGTGTACCGGACGCTGGAGCTCCTCGAAGACCTGGGGCTGGTGACACACACCCACCTCTCGCACGGCTCGCCCACCTACCACGCGGTCGGCGAGTACCAGCACGTTCACCTGGTCTGTCGGGTGTGCGATGGTGTCGACGAGGTGTCACCTTCCGTACTGGACGGGCTCGTCAAGGGCCTGGAGAGCAGCCGCGGGTTCCTCGTCGACGTCGGCCACGTGGCGCTGTTCGGCATCTGCCGGCAATGCGCCGACCAACCCGCAAGCGAGAGTGAGAACCTGTGATCAAGGCATCCGGTGCGGTCCCTGTCGCCGCGCTCGACCCCGACAACCCCGACGCGGGGGTCGTCGCCCACTACGGCGACCCGATGCGTGAGCAGCGCACCCTCGCGACCTCGGTCGGCCTGGTCGACCGGTCGCACCGGGGTGTGCTCGCCGTGCCGGGTTCCGACCGGTTGGGTTGGCTGCACAGCCTCACCACGCAATACCTGACGGATCTGCCACCGATGACCGGCACCGAACTGCTCGTCCTGTCCCCGCACGGGCACGTCGAGCGCCACGCGGTGGTCACCGACGACGGCGCGACGACCTGGCTGGACGTCGAGGCCGGGCAGGCCGAGCCGCTGCTGGACTTCCTGACGCGCATGCGTTTCCTGATGCGCGTCGAGCCGGCCGACGTCAGCGCCGATTTCGCTCTGCTTTCGCTGGTGGGGCCGGACGCCGATGAGGCGCTCATCGCGTTGGGGGTCGGTCCGCTGTTGCCGCCCGACACCGTGGCGGTGCCGGGTCCGAAGTTCGCGGCCGGGTCGGTGCCGTCACGGCCCACGACGCTGTACTCGGTCGGGGCGCTGCCAGATCTGGGCGGCTGGGCGCGGCGCATGCCGTACGGGGCGGACCTGCTGGTACGCCGGGGGGCCGAGGCCGACGTGGTGGAGGCGGCCGGCGTACCGCTGGCCGGGATGTGGGCGTTCGAGGCGCTCCGGGTGGCCGACCGCCGCCCGCGCTTCGGATTCGAAACCGATCACCGCACGCTCCCCTCCGAGGTGGGCTGGACCGCCCGCGCAGTGCACCTGGAGAAGGGGTGCTACCGCGGCCAGGAGACGGTCGCCCGGGTGCATCACCTCGGCCGGCCGCCGCGCCGGCGCGTACTCCTGCATCTGGATGGCATCACCACCGAGGAACTGCCGGCGCACGGCACAGCCGTGACCACGGCGGAGGGGCGTCAGGTCGGGTTCATCGGCACGGCGACGCGCCACTTCGAACTCGGCATGATCGCTCTCGCGCTCGTTCGGCAGAACGTTCCCGATGACGCCGACCTGCGGGTGGGCGAGGCAGCGGCCGCGATCGACCGGGGGGAATGAGTGATGTCCACCACCCAGGTCTCGGTGGTCCTGCTCGTGGATCCGCGGGGACGTTTCCTGATGCAGCACCGGTCGGCCGACGCGCCCATCTCGCCCAACCAGTGGGGGCTTCCGGGCGGGCATGTCGAGCCGGGGGAGGAGCCTCTCGCCGCCGCGCACCGGGAACTGCTGGAGGAGACCGGCCTGACGGTGGACCGCCTGGATCTGTGGTGGCGGGGTCTGAAGCCCGGAGCGTCGCAGGTCGAGATCTGGGCATACCACGGGGTGACGGCAGCGGCGCAGGACGACGTCGTGCTCGGCGAGGGGCAGGCGATGGTCTTCCTGCCGCCGGACGCGGTTCTGGCGCGCGATCTCGCCACCACCGCCGCTCTGCTGGTCCCCGGGTTCCTCAGATCGCGGGAGTACGGGCACGCCGCCGTCCGGGCGCGGGCGCTCGCATAGCGGACCGGCCCGTGGCCTGTGCGAGGATGATCGTGTGACGACAGCGACGTTGATCACGGTTGCGCCGACCGGTGCCGAGTCGAGCAAGACCGACGTGCCGGCGCTGCCGGTGACCCTGGATGAGCTGGTCGCCACCGCCAAGGAGTGCGAGGCGGTCGGCGCGAGCATCATCCACGTACACATCCGCGACGAGGATGCCCGACCCACGCTCGACCTCGGCCGGCTGCGTGACACCGTCGACGCGCTACGCGCCGAGACCGGGCTCATCGTCCAGCTCTCCAGCGGAGGCGCGGTCACCGACCCGGAGTCCGATCGGCTGCGGGTGCTGGACGCCGGGCCCGACATGGCCTCCTGCACGATGGGCACGGTCAACTTCGGCGATGACGTGTTCCTCAACCGCTGGGAGTTCATCGTCGCGCTCCACGAGACGATGCGGGAGCAGGGCATCGTGCCCGAGTACGAGATCTTCGACCTCGGCCACCTGTCCTCCCTGCAGCGCCTGCTCGACCGGCACGGGCTTCCCTTCGGCGGGCATGTGCATGTCGATTTCGTCCTCGGTGTGCCGGGCGGCGCGCCGGGCACGACGGAAACCCTCGTCGCGTTCAAGCACGCGCTGCGCGATCTGCCGGCCGACACCACGTTCTCGGCCACCGGCATCGGGCGTAGCACCCTGCCGGTCCTGCTGGCGTCGCTGTCCGCCGGCGGTCACCTGCGGGTGGGCATGGAGGACACGGTGACGTACGCCAAGGGGCAGCACGTGGAGAGCAACACACAGCTTGTCGCCCGAGCGGCCGGGTTCGCGCGGCTCGCCCAGCGCCCCCCGATGGCCGTCAGCGACGCGCGCGCACTACTCGGGGTCAAGTCGTGACCGATCTTTACGCCGGCGGGGAACTCCTCGCCGAGGTCGTCCGCTCCGGGTTCGTGGAGGGCCGCCACCATGGTTCCGTCGTCGTACTCGGGCCGGACGGGGAGGTGGTGGCCTGGGCCGGTGACGTGACCGGGCCGGTCTTCCCGCGCTCGTCCAACAAGCCGCTACAGGCCGTCGGCATGCTACGAGCCGGGCTCACCTTGACCGACGAGGCCGACCTCGCGCTTGTCTGCGCCAGCCATCATGGTGAACCGTTCCATCTGTCGCGGGTACGCGCGATGCTCGCCGCTGCCGGCGTCGACGTGGCGCAGCTGCGGACCCCATCCGACTATCCGCTGTCCGAGTCGGCCCGTGACGAGATTATTCGGGCCGGCGGCGGCCGGGAACCGATCCAGATGAACTGCTCCGGCAAGCATGCCGGCATGCTGTGCACCTGTGCTGCCAACGGCTGGCCGTACGACGACTACCGCTCGCCGGAGCATCCGTTGCAGCGGCGCCTGGTGGAGTCCGTCGAGGAGTTGGCGGGGGAGAGCGTCGGCGGCATGGGGGTGGACGGCTGTGGTGCGCCGGTGCTCGCCCTGTCGCTTCGGGGCCTCGCCGCGGCCTTCCTGCGGCTGGTGTCGGCGGCACCGGGCACGGTCGAACGACGGGTCGCCGACGCTATGCGCGCCCACCCGGAGTTGGTCTCGGGGACCCTGGGTGAGGACACCGGGCTCATGCGCGCCGTCCCGGGGTTGCTGTCCAAGGGCGGTGCCGAGGGCGTACAAGCGGTCGCGGTCGCCGGGGTCGGCGCGGTGGCAATCAAGATTGATGACGGCGCGATGCGGGCGCGGATGCCGGTGCTCGTATCGGCCCTGCGCCGCCTCGGCGTGACCGGTCCCGTTCTGGACGAGTACGCCGAGGTGCCGGTACTCGGCGGTGGCCGGCGCGTGGGCTCCGTGCGTTCCGTCTGGTAGGCGCTTTTTCCAGCGCCCGGACACCGCGTCGTAATGCGCCGGGAACCGGCGCGCGATGGAATGGTCGTGTGCTGGGAGTCACGCTAACTCGAGCAAGCACTTTGCTTGCAAGAGCAAGCAGGGGTGCGTACGTTCGAATGGTGACCGCACAACGTGACCTGCCGCGCGACATTGGTGGGTTCATCCGTGACCTGCGCCGTAACGCGCAGATTTCCCTGCGCCAGCTCGCCGAGCAGGCCGGGGTCAGCAACCCGTATCTCAGCCAGATCGAGCGGGGGTTGCGCAAGCCGAGCGCGGAGGTCCTCGCCCAACTGGCCCATGCGCTACGCGTGTCCACCCCGTTGATGTACCTGCGCGCCGGCCTGCTTGACGCCAGTGGCGGGCAGGAGGGGGTGCTCGCGGCGATCGCGGCGGATCCCGACCTGAGCATCGCGCAGAAACAGTCTCTGACCCAGATCTACGAGACGTTCCGGCGCGAAAACACGCGTAGCGCGGCAGACGCCGCCGACGAGGACTTGCGCACGTTTGACGAGTCGGCGGCCGAGGGTACGCGGAAAGAGACGAGCACCGAGGCCGGAGAGCCCACACGGGCGAGGCCCCATTCGGCTCGGCGGACGAAGACAGCCGCTGCGCCCCGCAAGACCGCCGCTACCGACCAGCAGGCTCCGGCCGACGACATCGACGAAATCGTCGCCCCGGCCCGCAAGCCGCGCAAGGCCGCCAAGCGGCAGCCACGCACAACAGCACCCGAGCCGAACTCCGAGGCCCCCAGTGTGGAGGGCTCCGGCACGAAGGACGCGACGGAAAGGACCGAGGAGACAGCATGAATGTCAAGACCGAGCCCAGGAAGATCCCGAACCCGCTCTACGCCGCTGCCGGGGCCGGTGAGCTGGCCTACGAGCAGCTCCGCAGGCTGCCGGAGCGCGTCGCCGAGCTACGCGGGCGGGTTGCCGAACTTCGTCCGGTCGCCGAGGCCGTGACCGAGCGCGTGTCGGAGCGCAAGCTGCGCGCCGACATCGACAAGCTACGCGACAGCGCCCGCCGCAACGCGCAGGTGTTCGTGTCCAGTGCCCAGGTGGCGCAGAAGCAGGCCGCTGCCGTCTACGACGAGCTGGTGGCCCGCGGCGAGCGGGTCGTGGCCGGTGCCCGCACGGAGCAGGCCAAGGCGCAGCTGGCTACCGCCAAGG
Organism: Dactylosporangium sp.; assembly: GCA_025965915.1. Classification (GTDB taxonomy): domain Bacteria; phylum Actinomycetota; class Actinomycetes; order Mycobacteriales; family Micromonosporaceae; genus Planosporangium. The sequence goes on from JAOPWA010000328.1 coordinate 9,107, forward strand.
TCGAGATCAAGGACGCCGAGAAGACCGAGGCGAAGGTTGAAGCCGAGGCTCTCGTCGAGCGGCACGCGGAGGACGCCCAGGAGCCGCTGCCCTCGGTGCCGGCGAAGCCCACCAAGCGCACTCGCGCCGCGGCCAACAAGTAAGACACGCCCTGGTCCCTCGGTGCCGTCCGCACGGCGCCGGGGGACCGCGCTTAAGCTCAATGCATGGCCATTGCCGCACCGATCTTCTACAACCAGGTCGTCAACTGGGTAAATCTCCTGTTGATCATCTTCGCCCTCCTCATCGAGGTGGCGGCGTTCGGGCACTGCCTTCTTCAGCGCCCCGACGCGTTTGGGGCGATCAACACGCTGCCCAAGGCAGCCTGGCTCGCCTTGATTGGCGGTTCGGCTCTGTTGACGCTCATCGCGGGGGCCAGCTTTCTCATGCTCGCGCTGATCTCTATCACGATCGCGGCCGTCTATCTGCTTGACGTGCGGCCCGCTCTGCGCGACGCGATCGACGGCCGTGGATCCTGGTAATGGATTTCCGCTGGCCGCCACCGCCTGACGGCCGCCCCGACCGGTATCGGCCGCCGGCCAACCGTGGCCCGCAGACCGGACGGCCAACGCTTCCCACCCCACCGACCGAACTGGTCGCCACGCCGCACGGAGTGGAACTGGAGTGCCTGACGACCGGGTCCGAGCGTCCGGTCACCGTATTCGCTCACGGATTGGCGGGTGGCATCGCCGAGACCCGTCCGCTGGGCAGCGGGGTGAGCGGCCGCCGGGTCTTCTTCCAGTTCCGCGGCCACGGGCGGTCCGCCGCGCCGCCGGGGCGCTGGACCTACCTCGACCTGGCACGTGACCTCCGGGCGATCGCCGATCTGCACGGCGCGACCCGCGCGCTCGGGGTCAGCCTCGGCGCCGGTGCGCTGTGCCGGCTGCTGGCAGACAACCCGAACCGTTTCGAGAAGGTCGTCTTCTTCCTGCCGGCGGTGCTCGACCAGCTCCGCCCGCGGGCCGCCACCCAGCGACTGACCGACCTGCTGGCTGCGGTCGAGGCCGAGGACGCGGCCGCGGTCGCCGACGTCATCGCACTGGAAGCGCCGGCGCAGATGCGTAACACACCGGCCGCCTGGTCATATCTGCGACAGCGGCTGGAGCAACTCATGCGGGATGGACTCGCCGAGGGCATAGCCGAACTGCCTGGTCAGGTGGCTCTGACCGATCGCGCCGCGCTGGGCGAGGTCACAGCGTCCGCGCTCGTGCTCGCATGCCGGGGCGATGAACTGCACCCGGTCGAAGTCGCCGAGCAACTCGCCGCCGCGCTCCCGGTGGCAACTCTGCACGTGTACGACCGGCCGGGTGTCATGTGGACGGAACGCGCGGACCTGCGCGAGCGCATTGCCGGGTTCTTGAACGACTGAGTCTGAACGACTGAGCCTGAACGACTGAGCCTGAACGACTAGGGTGGCGAGCCATGGGTGTCACGCATCACGGACGGACCTACCGGCTTGATCTCGCCGACCCGACGCTACGCGAGTGGACGTGCACGGTGCTCGCCGCCGATGCCGAACAGGGCATCGTGCTCGACCGTTCAGCTTTCTACCCGGGTGGCGGCGGCCAGCCCCCAGACCACGGCGTCCTGCTCTGGCAGGGAGTACAGACGCGCATCGTCGGCACCCGCAAGGGTGACGAGCCCTACCTGATCCCCGCCGAGGGTGATCCCATTCCCGCGGTGGGGACCGAGGTGACCGGCGCGATCTCCGACGACCGGCGCACCAAGCTGATGCGGACCCACTCGGGCCTGCACATACTCTGTGGCGTCGTCTTCCGCGACTTCGGCGCGCTCGTCACCGGCGGCAACATGGACGTCGGCGAGGCCCGGATGGATTTCAACCTGCCGGAGGTACCGCCCGACTTCAAGGCCCGGCTGGAAGAACTCGTCAACGCCGAGGTGGTCGCAGACCGGCAGGTCGTCACGAGGGTGCTGCCCCGCGACAGCGCGTTGGCGCTGCCGGACATCATCCGGACCCAGTCCAACCTCATACCGGCTGACGAGTCCGAGATCCGCATCGTCGACATCGTGGGCTTGGATGTGCAGGCCGACGGCGGCACGCACGTCGC
>JAOPWA010000154.1 GCA_025965915.1 Dactylosporangium sp.
CACCATCGCCGGATGTGCCTCGGGGTCGTCCGTCAGGCCGAGATAGGCGGCCGTCTGCTCCTCGGTGAACGGGCCGAGGACCAGCGGCGATCCGTCCCGCTTCAGCAGCTCCGCCAACTCGACCAAAGTGGACGGTCGGGGCCACGGTCGGTATGCGATCGCCAGCCGGTGCCGTCGCGTCTCGACAAGGCGGCACAGTTCACGCAGGCGGGACTCGTCGAGCAGGTGCGCGTCGTCGACCAGCAGAACGCAGTCCTCGTCGACTGCTTCCGCTCCGTTGCGTAACTCGTTGACCACAGTGACGCCAGCGCGCTGGTAGATCAGCGCCAGCGCGCGTAGGACGACGCTCTTGCCGTACCCGCCGGGGGCGTGGATGCCGACGCTCATCGGAGCGTGCGGGTTCGCATCTATCGCATCCAGAAACGCCCTGCTCTGTTCGTCGAGAACAAGCTGGGGCTCGGTGGCGGTCGGCAACCTCAAGAGTGTCCTCACGACGATGGGCCGGGCCGGAGCCCGCTGCTCGGTGTCCCGGCGGGAGAGACATGCCCGGCGTGGTCACGGTACTCCCGCGCTGCGCTCGTGCGAGTCGATGTGCCCGCAGCGAGCATAATGGTCAACATCATGCCTATCACGGTCAGAAGGCCTTGAAGTTACGACCGGGTACGAGACGCGGCGCCGAGCGCATCCTCGGCAGGTTCAGCGGGGTGATCTTCACGGGTGGTCGTGGTGGTGGCTCACTCTGCTCGTCCTCGCCGTGGTCTGAACGCTCTTGCGGCGCCTTGGACGCGTCATCGGCTGAATACTCGATGGGGGCCGGCTGCCGTCTCCAGTTCGGATCGTGCCGCGGCCTGCTCGCCAGCGACAGGATCTGGCACGCGGCCAGCGCCGCGCCCGCGGCGACCGTGACCTGAGGGTCGGCCTCAACCGCCACCGGAGCACGGAAACTTGCGGCCACCAGCTCCGCGACGAGAGGTATCCGCGCCGACCCACCCACCAGCAGGATGCCGTCGAGCTGTTCGGGCCGCAGGCCAACCGACCGGATCGTACGGTCGAGGGTGTCCACCGTGAGCTGCAGCGCGGGTCGGATCATCTCTTCGAACTGGGCTCGGGTGATCGGCACCTCCGTCGGGCCCTGAGGTGGGTACACGCGGACGTCGGTCTCGGTGGCCGCCGTCAGCCGCTCCTTGGCGCGGGCGCATTCACCGCGCAGCCCGAAGAGCGCCAGCCGCACCCGCGGATCGTCGAGCTGGCCAGCGCCGAGCTGGCGGCCGATCGCGGCGCGGACATGGCTGGTCAGAGCTTCGTCGAAGTCGGCTCCGCCCAGCGGGTCCACCCCCTCCTGGCAGCCGAGCACCTCGAAGCCGGCCGGTTGGGTCCGACGAACCACCGACGTCGCGAAACTGGTGCCGCCCAAGGTGTATACGCCCAGCGTGCGGCCGGTGAATCCATGAAAGGAGTGGCTCTCGGCGGCGGTCACCGGTCCGGCGAGCAGGGTCACATTGGTGAGACCGATTTCCCAGAGCGCCTCGTGCAGCAGTTGCTTGCGGTACGGCCCCCAGCTCGCCGGATGGGTGAGCACGATGTGCGCGGGATCGACGCCTTCCTGAGCAACGATCCGCTCGAAGACCCACATCGCCAGTACGGCGGCGAGGGTCTGCGGCTTGCACGTCTCTCCGGCGACCACGAGAGGAACGTCATCGCCGACGCGCCGCATGAAGCCGCGCGCGATCCGACTGCCGTCCACCAGCGGTCCGTCCTGGCTCGGGTCACCGACGGTGAGGGACCCGGTAGGCGATACGTGCACGACCGAGGGGACGACAGGCGACTGAGGGCCGAGCGTCACGATCTCGGGGCGGCTCCACGAAGGCCCCACAAGCCGGGAGATAGCGGCACTCGTGCAGGTGCCACCGATGTCAATCCCGAGGACGTACGCCATCCGACCCATTCCTCCAGCGGACAGTAGGCCCTGCCGCTATCGAACCGGCGAGACTCGGCCCCTTCCGGCGAGACCCGTGCGAGACCCGCGCGGGCTTCCCTGTTCGTACCAGACATCCGGCCATCCACGGACCCTAAATCTGGCGGCGCGGATTCCCCTAAGCCCCTAACGCCAGAGGTGATCCATGCCCTAATCGGCGTGGGGTAGAACCGGGGGCCTGCCCCGATGTCCGGTACCTCCCCGGCCCATAGGTTTTCTCTCAGGTCTGGAACAGCACGTCCAGATCGATCCGGCCAAGCTGTTTCGAGGAGACCCTCAAATGATGGACCCCAACGCCGACGCGTCGGCGACCGCGACCGCGAGCGCGGCTCCCGCCGCCCCGGCACCGACCACGCTTCCGGCTCCCGCTCCCGCCCCGACCGCTCCCACCGGGGAGACCCACGGCCCCGGCTGCGGCTGCGGCTGCCAGCACGTCGACCACGACGGCGAGGGGCACCAGACGCTGCACGACTTCGTGCTGAACCTGATCGTCGACGTAGACGCGAAGAACGCCTTCCTGCTCGACCCCCACGGCAGCCTGCAGCAGGCGGGTCTCGGTGACCTGACCGTCGCTGACGTGCACGACGTCATCACGCTCGTTGCGGACACCCTCCCGGTCCAGGGCCTCACGTCCATCACTGACCTGGACGTCCTGAACATCAACTCGATCACCCACGAGCCGACCGCTGTCATCACTCAGCTGCAGGCGATCGTGCAGCAGGTCACCGTCAACTCGCACAACACGAACGTTGAGATGAACATCCTGGGCGCGGCCACCTCCTCCATCCTGCCGATGGTCGGCGGCCTGGGCGTTGGCGCCTCCCTGCTGCCGGGCGTCGGTGCCGCTGTCAGCAGCACCGGCCTCGGGATCGAACTGTCCGGCGTGACCGACGTCGCGAACACCCTTGACTCGACCGTGCTCGGCACCGTCGGCAAGGAGGTCACCGGTGTTGTCGGCACGGCCGACGGTCTGGTCGGCGGCGTACTCGGCGGCAGCCCGTTGGGCGGTGTACTCGGCACCGTTGAGGGTCTGGTCGGCGGCACCGTCGGTGGCACGGTGAACGGCCTGGTTGGCGGGACGGTGAACGGCCTGGTCGGTGGGACCGTCGGTGGCGTCCTCGGTGGTGGTAACCCGGTGGACGGCGTGCTGGGCACGGTTGACGGCCTCGTCGGTGGGACCGTCGGTGGCGTCCTCGGTGGTGGTAACCCGGTGGACGGCGTGCTGGGCACGGTGAACGGCCTCGTCGGTGGGACCGTTGGCGGCGTCCTCGGTGGTAGCCCCGTGGATGGCGTGCTGGGCACGGTTGACGGCCTCGTTGGTGGGACCGTTGGTGGCACGGTTGACGGCCTGGTCGGTGGCACTGTCGGCGGCGTCCTCGGTGGTGGTAACCCGGTGGACGGCGTGCTGGGCACGGTGAACGGCCTGGTCGGCGGCACTGTCGGCGGCACGGTTGACGGCCTGGTCGGTGGCACTGTCGGCGGCGTCCTCGGTGGTGGTAGCCCCGTGGATGGCGTGCTGGGTACGGTGAACGGCCTGGTCGGTGGCGTCGTGGGTGGCAGCGGCAGCCCCGTGGACGGCGTCCTGGGTACGGTGAACGGCGTGGTCGGCGGGACCGTCGGTGGGACGGTCGGCGGTCCGGTGGACGGCGTGCTGGGCACGGTCCACGGCCTTGTCGGCGGCGGCGTTGGTGGCACGGTGAACGGCCTGGTCGGCGGCACCGTCGGCGGTGCGGTCAGCGGCGTGACCGGCGACAGCACCCACGGACTGCTCGGTGGGGACGGCCTGCTCGGCGGCGTGACCGGCACGGTCAGTGGCGTGACCGGGACGGTCGGCAGCACCGTGCAGGGTGTGGGCGTGGACAGCGTGACCGGGACGGTCGGCAGCACGGTGCACGGTGTGGGCGTGGACAGCGTGACCGGCACGGTCGGCAGCACCCTGCACGGCGTGACCGGGACCGTCAACGGGCTCGTCGACACGCACTCCCTGCTGGGCGGGGTGACCGGGACGGTCGGCAGCACCGTGCACGGCGCGGGTGTGGGTAACGTCACCGGTGACCTCGGGCTGACCAGTGGCCAGGCGCACACCGAGACGCACGCTGACGTAAACGCCTCGCACCACGGCCTGCTCGACGGCCTGCTCTGACGACCCCTAGGGCTGGGGGTTAATACGGAGGCCGGATCTGCCGCTGGGCGATCCGGCCTCCGTCCGGCTTGCTAATTGGTTTGAAATCAGCACACTCGTATCGATGACAGCGCCGATCTGGCTTGAGCTTCTCGATGAGACCACCCGGGTGTCTGCTGCGCACGGCCGCAGCGACCTGATCCAGTGGTTGCAGCAGAAGCGGGTCCAACTGCTGGACCCGCGGTTGCGGGTCCTGGTCATCGGCGAACCCAAGCAGGGCAAGAGTCAGCTGATCAACGCGCTGGTAAACGCTTCGGTATGCCCGGTCGGTGACGGCCTGACCACGGCCATCCCGATGATCGTCCACCATGCCGAGACGCCCTCCGCCACCCTCGTCCGGACGCCGGCACCGGCACCGGCGCCTGCGCCGACCTCGGGCCGGGCGAGCGGTGAGTTGGCCGCGCCGCCGGAGCGGATCCCGATTTCGATGGACCAGGTCGCTGCGGGGATCGGTGGGAAATTTGCTCAGCACCCGGGCGCGGGCTCGATGCACGTCGAGATCGGCGTCCCACGCGGCCTGCTCGCCTCCGGGTTGGTGCTCATCGACACCCCCGGCACCGATGGTCAGGACCCGGTGCGTAACGCGAGCATATTCGCCGCGCTCGCCCGAGCCGATCTCGTTCTTATGGTCTCGGACGCGACGCGAGAGCTGTCCGTCACCGAAATGAATCTTCTCCTTCACGTGGCGCAGTCGCACACGAATGTGGTTGTCGTCCTGAGCAAGATTGACATGTCGCCTGATTGGCGGGCGGTGGCGGAGCGGAATCGGAGCCACGTCGCCAGCGCCGGCGTGCCGGTGCCCCTCATCCCGGTCTCCGCGGCGCTGCGACTCCAGGCGGCCCGCAGCAACGACGAGGTGATCAATGCGGAGTCGGGGTTTCCCGAGTTGATCACGCGTCTCGTGCAGGACCAGACGAACAAGATGGACACGTTGGCCCGGACGAATGTCGATCTGATCACGCGTACCGTGGTCGAGCAACTGGCGGCGCCTCTGCGGGCCGAACTGTCCGTCCAGGAGTCGCCCGAAACATCCGGTCCGCTCTCGCGGTTGCACGAGGCCCAGCGGGCGGTCGAGGACTTGCGTCGGTGCGCCACCAAATGGCAGAACACGCTCAATGACGAGATGGCGGACCTCATCTCGGACATCGAGTACGACCTGCGCGACCGTACCCGCCTGATTCTGCGCCAGGTCGACGAGGCATTCGACACGGCCGATCCGCTGACCGGTTGGGACACGTTCCAGGACTGGCTGGAAGAGAACCTCGTCGAGGCGGCGGAGGCCAACTTCGAGTGGATGGTCCAGCGGCTCGACTGGATCACCCACCAGGTCGCGAGCAACTTCGCCAGGTACGGGTCGGACGTCCTTCCGGGCTGGTCGGTCCGGGTGCCCGAGGACCTCGCCGACCGGGTGTCCATCATCGAGAAACCCAACGTTGAGCCGTTCACGCCGACCCAGAAGGTCTTCACCGCTCTGCGCGGCTCGTACGGCGGCATGTTGATGTTCGGTATGGCCACCACCCTGGCCGGCCTGCCGCTGATCAACCCCGTCTCACTCGGTGCCGGTGCCCTGTTCGGTGGCAAGAGCATGCGGGACGAGAGCAAGTCGCTGCTCAAGCGGCGACAGGCGGCCGCGAAGACCGCGGCCCAGCGGCACGTCGATGATTTCTTTCTCCGGCTGAGCAAGGACTCCAGGGACACGGCCCGACAGGTACACCGCATGCTCCGTGACCACTTCGCTGCGCTTACCGAGGAACTGCAGGAGGCCATCGTCCTGTCGTTCCGCAGCGCGAAGCAGGAGGCCGACGCGGACGCGGCGGAGCGCGAGCAGCGCCACCGTGTGATCGAGCAGGCGATGAAGCGGCTCGCCATCATGTACGAGGAGGCGCAGGAGTTGGCCGCCGGGCGGGGCGGGACACTCCGGGCGCGGCTGGAGCACAGCAGATGAGACCGGGAGACCGGCTGGACGAATCCGTATGGGACCTGCTGCACCAGGCGATGAACCTCTACCAGGATGATCCGCGCGCCGCGACGGCGCTGCATCACCAGTTCAGCCGATTCGAGCAACCGCTGCGAATCGCGGTCGCCGGCGCCTGGCGGTCGGGTAAGTCGACCGTGGTGAACGCGATCATGGGCGAGGAGGTCGGCCCGGTCGAGGTGGAGGATGGCAGGCAGGTCTTCACCTGGTACGAGGACAGCCCGACACCTGAAGTGACCGCGTACACGGCCGACGGCTCGGCGCGGGAAGTCGCCGTCAGCCGGTCGACCGGTGGCATGCGAGTGGATCTCGCGCGGTGGCAGGCGGACCAGGTTGACGACATCGTCGTGAAGTGGCCGACACGCGCTCTCAGGTACGCGACCCTCCTGGACACCCCCGCCGCCACCTCGGCTGATGAGGACGGTAGAGCCTCGATCACCGACAGGATCCTGCGCGACGCGGACGCCGTGCTGTACCTGACCCGCGATGCCCGCGGTGCCGACATCAAGTTCCTGCAGGCGGTGCAGGAGGGCCCCGTGGCCAGGGCCGCGCCGATCAACGTGATCATGGTGATGTCGCGCGCCGACGAGATCGGCGGCGGCCGGGTCGACGCCCTTCTGACGGCAAGACAACTGGCTCGACGTCAGCATCGGGAGCCGGAGGTCAATTCTCTCTGCATCGGTGTGGTCGCGCTGGCTGGCCTCGTCGGGCTGACCGGCCGGGTGCTGACCGAACCGGACTTCGTCGCTCTCGCAACCCTCGCCGCCGCTCCGCGAGCGGAGTTGGAAAGCTTCCTGCTGTCGGCGGACCGCTTCGTCGGTACCGAGTTCCCGGCGCCCGTCGACCCCGAGGTCCGTCGCGCGCTGCTGGACCGCTTGGGCATCTTCGGGGTGCGACTGGCGACGACCTTGATCCGTACCGGCTGCGACACCAGGGCCAAACTGGCGGCGGAACTCGTCCGGCGCAGCGGGTTGACCGAACTTCGCGAATCGATCAGCCGCTGCTTCACGGACCGGGCGGATGTACTCAGAGCCAGGTCGGCGCTGGTGACCGTGGATTCCGTGCTGCGTAAACACCCGCGGCCAGGCTCCCGGGAGTTGCTCACCTGGGTGGAGTACGTCCTCGCCACCACGCATGACTTCCGGGAGCTTCGCCTGCTCGCGGCGCTGCAGGATCCTCAGCTCGGATTCGATGCGGAGTTGACCGCGGAGGCCCAGCGCCTCGTCGGCGGGAACGGCGTCGGTCTGACGGCCCGGCTCGGAATCGATCACGATCCTGGCGGCGCCGAGTTGTGGGGGCTGAGTTCGCAGGCCTTGCGTAGATGGCAGAGCCAGGCGGAAGATCCACTACTGAGCCTGGATCAGCGGCGGGCGGCGGGTGTCGTCGTGCGCAGCTGCGAAGCGATGTTGGCGCAACTCTCTGCTCGCTAGTCCGGGATCCGGACTGCCACCGTCCGGCAACCCGGACGGCAACCGGAATCGCACCATCCAGCCGTAGAAATATGTGGGTGGGGGAGTCGATGGCGTCCGGTGAGCGCGACGGTCAGCCCGGCGCGCTAGGACAGCGCCGGAAAGCGTCCGCGTGGTGGCGCTGGTACCTGCTGTCCGGCCTCGTAGCCATGGCCGCCGCTCCCATGCTGCCCAACGTCGGCCGTCAGGTCGTGTACGGAGTCGTGGGCTGCTCGGCCGTCGCCGCGCTGCTCATCGGCGTCCGTTGGCACCGTCCCGCTGCCCCCCGCCCGTGGCGGCTGTTCACCGCTGGCGCGGTCGCCTCGCTGGGCGGGGTGGTCTGGTGGGCTTTCGAGCTCGCCCTGACCGGCGTGCGGGTCTTCCCATCGGCGGGCGACCTCATGTATTTCTGCACCTATCCGTTCCTCATCGCGGGGCTGGCCACCTGGGTGCGCCGGGACCGCAACCGGCCGGGCTACGAGAGCGTGGTCGACGCTGGCCTGGTGGTCTGCGGCCTGTCCGCGTTGAGTTGGATATTCATCGGGGCGCCGATGGTGGCGCACCCGATCTCCGTCGGGCAGCGCCTGCCCGGCTACCTGCTCTACACCGCGATGGACCTGTTCATTATCGCGATGGCCGTCCGCCTGATCTTCAGTGCCGCGGTGCGCACCGCGGCATACCTGCTGACCGTCGCCGGTGGCTTCGCCCTGCTCACTGCGGACAGCCTCTACTACATCCTCACGGCCTGGGGCGCCGAGGGCCTTGGCAACAGTCTGGCCGCCCCGCTGTGGATCCTGACGTACCTGCTCATGGGGACAGCCGCGCTGCACCCGTCGATGGCCTGGTCGACCGGGGTCGTCGAGCGTAGCCAACCGGTCGCGTCGCCGCTACGGCTTGCGTTGTACGCGTTGCTGGCGGTGCTCGCCCCGGCCGTCTCGTTAGGCATCGTGGTGATGCGTGGCGCGGACAGCCCGGCGGGCGCGCTGGTGATGCCGCTGCTGTTCGCCGCCGTCACCGCGGTGCTGCTGGTCGTGCGGCTCGGGCTGCTCGCCCGGGTAGCGCACCGGCGGGCGTCCGAACTCGACGCGCACACCGTCGCCTTGGGGGCGGCGCTCGAGGAGCAGCAGGCGCTGCGCGACGAGCTCACGTACCGCGCGCTGCACGACAGCCTGACCGGGTTGGGCAACCGGGCGCTCCTGGGCGAGCGCCTCGATGCCCTGACGGGCCGGCACGGACTGGTGCTCCTGGATCTGGATGGCTTCAAGGATGTCAACGACACCTACGGGCATCCGGTCGGTGACGAACTGCTGGTCGATGTGGCGCGGCGGCTGCGGACGGCGGTCGCCGACGGGGTGATGGTCCGCCTGGGTGGCGACGAGTTCGCGCTACTGCTGGAGGGCGTGGGTTCGACGCGGACCTGGGCAGCGGCCGAGGCGATGGTCGACGCCCTGCGCGCGCCGTTCGTGGCCGGCGACCGGGAGACCACCCTGACCGCGAGCGCCGGTACGTTCGTCGCCGACGCTCCGCTCGCGATAGGTGAGGCGCTTCGCCGCGCCGACCTGGCCCTCTACGCAGCCAAGGACGCGGGTAAGAACCGGGTCTATGCGTACACCCCGCAGTTGGCCGTCGATCGCGACCGGCGGATGAGGCTGATCACCGACCTGCGCCGAGCGCTGGTGCAGGAGGAGTTCGTGGTGCATTACCAGCCGGTGGTCGAGCTCGCCACCGGCAGGGTCACCGCCGTCGAGGCGCTGGTGCGATGGACCCCGCCGGGAAGGCCGCCCGTGCAGCCGGGTGAGTTCATCCCGGTCGCCGAAGAGTGCGGCCTGATCGCCGCGCTGGGAGCCTGGGTACTGCGGCGGGCGCTGCGCGACGTGCGCGCCTGGTATGAGCGGTATGGCGTCTCGGTCACCGTCAACTTCTCCGCCCCTCAGCTGCGCGAGTACGGGATCGCCGACCTGATCCTCGGCGAGCTGGCTGCGAACCGGCTGCCCGGGGCCGCCCTGGTAGTGGAGATCACCGAGACGGTGCTGGTCGCCGAAGCCGGGCCGGAGGGGGCCGCGGTACGGGCCCTCCTCGACGGGCTGCGCGAGCACGGCGTGCGCATAGCCGTTGACGATTTCGGTACCGGCTACTCGTCCCTGGCGTACCTGCGGACGCTGCCCGTCGACATCCTCAAGATCGATCGTGCGTTCGTGCAGGAGCCCGCCGGCGGGTCCGATCCGGTGGCGTTTCTGCGGGCGATCGTCCAGATGGCCCGCAGCCTGCGCCTCAGCACCGTGGCCGAGGCGGTCGAAACCTCGGCCCAGGCCACCCGGCTGCGCCAACTGCACTGCCCGCTGGTGCAGGGGTACTACTTCTCCCGTCCGATTCCCGCGGAGGACCTCGACGCCCTGCTGTCCAGCAACGGTGGCCGGATCGAGGTCGAGGTCGAGGTCGAGGCGACGGTAGCCGCCTGACCATCGGCCGCGTGGTTTCACCGGGTCATGGTGTCGGGTTGACGAGCGCTGCCTGCAGCATGGCCCGTGCCGACCCTCGCGCGCTTGGGCCCCTCGCTTGCAACCCGGTATCCACGCGCACCGCGCGGGCGGTAATCTTGCCCCGTCGGGCCGCTAGCTCAATGGCAGAGCTGCGGACTTTTAATCCGTAGGTTCAGGGTTCGAGTCCCTGGCGGCCCACCAGCGAAAATATAGAAGTGATGATGTAATCTTGCGTCCGTTTCGGGCGCTTTCGTCCGCCTGGTTGCTCCGTTGGCGCTCCGAGCCGGAGTTTCCGCAGGTCAAAACCACTGGTCGCGTTGGCGTGCTGTCGACGCTCTGGGTTCCAGGCGGGGTTTGGCCTTGCGCCGCGGCGGCGCTGGGCAGCTCGGATCGACGCGCCGACCCTGTTCGTCCATGGCACGGGCGACACTTTCGTCTCGATCGGCAGTTCTCGCCGGTATATCAAGCAGCTGCAGTGCCCGAGCAGGCTGGTAGAGGTCGACGGGGCGCAGCACGGGTTCGCGGTGCAGGGCCACCCGCAGTTTCTCGATCCCCAGACAACAGGCCTGGCAGGCGTCGGTGATCGACGCGGCGGCGGAGTG
>JAOPWA010000388.1 GCA_025965915.1 Dactylosporangium sp.
AGCTGAACGTGCTCGGTCTGCCGGAGCACCTGCGCGAGCACCTCGCCACCATGGCGCGCCTGCACGGCGAGAATAGCTACGACCGGCTGACCCACGACGTCGAAGCCATCACCGGACGGCAACCGACGAGCGTCCGCGACTTCGTCGCCGATCACGCCGCGCTCTTCGCAAGGTCGGCAGCCGGGAGGATGCCATGACCCAGCCGCAGATCACCGCGGTGGACTGGGCAGCACGCCGCTTGGCGATCGAGGTCGACGGCTCGTTCGAGGACACCGTCGCACGATATGAGGCCGCCGTGCCCACGTACCCGGCTGCGCTCTTCGAAAAACTCGTGGCCGGCAACGCCGGATGGCAAACCGTGCTCGACCTGACCGACGAAATCGCCGCACACGGATTTCTGATCTACTGGAAGCTTACCGCCGATCCCCTCATGGGCCTGGCCGGGGACACTGCGCGCTGCACCGCCTACCTCATGGGCAACCACACGATCGCCGAGCGGATGTTCCGCCACGACCCGGCCGCAATGCTGTACGCCCCGCTGCGAACCGTCATCTCGCAAACACCCGACGGTCCGACCCTGTTCTCGACGGAACAGCCCAGCCGGCAGTTCTCGTCGTTCGGAAACCCGGACATCGCCGCGGTCGGCATCGAACTCGACCACAAGCTCGCCGGCCTGCTCGACGCGCTGCACTGGCCGGTGCCCCCGTGTCTCACCACGTGAGGAGCGACAAGGGCAGACCGGCATTGCTGCTGCTGGAGGCTCAACTCGACGGTGTCGGTGCCGACGAAGTCGGGGTGACCCTTGAACGCCCATAACGGGCCACCGTAGGTGATCCGTGCGCTCAGGGTGGGAAGCTTCTTCCAACGGTCGAGCCCGCCGCGGGCGTCGAGCACACGCTCAAGCAGTGCGTCCATCGTTACTCCTCATCGAGAGCCAGTGCGTGCGCGGGGCCGCGGTGCGGGCGGCCGACGCCGCGCACCGATCAGGCGGTGCGGCCCTGCGCGGCGATCGAGACCGGCTCCCACTTCCGCCAGGTGTCGAGCCGCGACTGGTATTCGGCCGTGGCGGTGGCGAGCGGCCCGTCACCGAAGAAGATCCGCAGGGGCGGTTGCGGGGTGTCGACGACCTTCAGGATCGCCTCACGGGTCGCCTCCGGCCTGCCCCGCGACGCCGCGTGTTCGGCCTGAAACTCGACGGCGTGCTGCCGGACCTCGTCGTACGCCGGCAGCGGGTTGGCGTGGGCGGCGGACGAGCCGAACCAGTCGGTCTCGAAGCCGCCGGGCTCAATCAGGGTCACGTGGATACCGAACGCGGCGACCTCTTGGGCAAGCGCCTGACTGAGCCCTTCCAGAGCCCATTTCGAGGCGTGGTACAGGCCGATGTTCGGAAACGCGGTGATGCCGCCGACCGAGGACACCTGGATGATGTGTCCGCTGCCCTGTTCGCGCAGGTACGGCAGGGCCGCCTGGGTCACCCAGAGCGCGCCGAACAGATTGGTCTCGATCTGGGCGCGGGCTTGCTGTTCGCTGACCTCTTCCACCATGCCGACCTGGCCGTACCCGGCATTGTTGACCACGACGTCGAGCCGGCCGAAGTGCTCGTGAGCCGCGCCGACCGCGTCGAACACGGCCGTGCGGTCGGTGACGTCGAGGCTGAGCGGCAGCACCGCATCACCGTATGTTGCGACGAGGTCGCGCACCGAGGACGGGTCGCGGGCGGTCGCGGCGACCTTGTCTCCGCGCTCCAGCGCGGCGATGGCCCACTCCCGGCCGAAGCCGCGCGAGGTGCCGGTGATGAACCAGGTCTTGGCCATGATGGAGCCCTTCCATCAGGGTCTGCGCCTTTGATGCGGGTATCGGTCTCGCCGATCCGCCGCAACGCCGCCCTCGGCGGACGGACCACCACGATCGGCGCACCTCATACCCCTGGGCTGCCCGACCAACCACCCACGAAACCCGACAATTCAGACTCGGTCAGTGGTCTTCTCCCTCAGTACAACAGCGCCCGGCGGACCGGCGCGGACACGTCCAGGCTCGGGCGACCAGGCTGCAGTGCCCCGCCAGCAGCGTGGCCAGCGTGACAAGGCGATGCTTGCCCAGGTTTCGGGGTAGCACCCGGGTCAGCGCGGACAGCACCGCTCGGTCCGAGCACGAGGGCGGTGGGCGACCGATTTGCCGGCGCAGCACGGCGACTTCCTGACGCATCGCCAGCACCGCTGCGGTGACGGCGGTTTCACTTCGGGCGAGGAGCGCATGCCAGCCGAACACCCGAACCATGACCAGATAGAGCAGCCGCACAGCCACGAACCCGATCATGCTCCCGCTCAGCGACATGACAGCTCACCATCCGCGCAGCGAGTTGTAGCACGGTACGCCCGTCTCCGGAGGCGGTGCGCACCTTGCAGCAAGCCCGACGGCGAGGAGACTGACCATGGGCAAGGCGGCAGTGATGCTGTTGTCGGTGGTCCTGTTCACCGCGGGCGCGACGATCGTGCTGGCGACCGCCGTGTCGGCGGTGCAGACC
>JAOPWA010000391.1 GCA_025965915.1 Dactylosporangium sp.
CTGCCACAGCGACGCCGCCGACCACCCGGGCGAGCCCGCCAGCCGTACCACCTCGTCGTCCGGCCGCGCCTCGGCCCGACGCGCGACCAGCCCAGCGAACGATAGGGGCTCCTGACCGGACACGTGACGATCCTTGTCGAGAGATCGGACGGTGGACAGCCGGCAGTTCCGCTGAGCGGACTTGTCGCTCGTCTTCGCCGTCGCGGTCTCAACCGTCGTGGTCGGCCTGCAGGAAGCCGTTGACGACCGCGTGGAAGTCGCGCGGCCGCTCCTCCTGAAGGTGGTGCCCCGCCTTGTCCATGATGTAGAGGTGCCCGCGCTCGATCATCCGGGCCAGCATGAGCGGGTAGTCCGGGGTGAGGAACGCGTCGTACATGCCCCAGGTGAAGAGGACCGGCGCCTTGATCATGCCGAGCGCGGCTGTCAGGTCCTGCCAGTCGCCACGCGGGCTGTCCGAGCGGGCGGCGAGCGCCATCTCCTCCGGGTCGAGGCTCTGTTCGTATCGCAGCGTGACGGTCTCGTCGGGAATACGAGTCGTGTCGTACCACTCCAGCCGAGCCATCAGGTCGCGCATCTTCTCCCACGTCGGCCCGTCGCCTCCGTAGTAGGCATCGCGCGCGTTACGGCCTCGTCGCGCGCCCTCCGGCAGCGGGGCGAGCGGGCCATAGAAGACCGGCATGCTCCCGGTCACGACGAGCGAACGGACCCGCTGCGGGTACTTGGCCGCAAGGTTGAGCGCGATCGTGCCGCCCCAGGAGTTGCACACGAAGTCGGCTCGGTCGATGCCGAGCTCGTCCATCAACGCGTCGGTCTTGGCGGCGTGGAAGTCCCACATCGGCCCGGTGATCGTGCACTTGTCGGACCTGCCGTACTGGAGGATGTCGACGAGGTAGCAGTGCCGGTCCGCGGCGAAGAGCGGGGCTACCGGGGCGAAGTCGGACCAGGCGGTGCAGCCGGGGCCGCCGCCGTGCAGGAAGATCGTCGGAGCGCCCTCGCCCATCTCGAGGTAGTGGTACTTGACGCCGTCAGCGTCGGCATATGCGCCTTCGGGCGCCGGCTGGATGGCCATGCGGAAATCTTCGCGAGTCGGGAACGCAGGTCCAACCCAGCCGGTCCGGTGAGTGAACCGGCAACACCGAACCGCAGCCGGACACCTGATACCCCTGATACTTGCGATAAATGGAGGCGGACGTGTCGGAGCGGTCGGTTGCGGTCACCAGGAACGAGTTGCCCGGGTCCGGGGTAGCACGGCTCGCGCGACGCGTGCCGGTCACGATGTGGCAGTCCGCCAGTACGCCGTCGGCAGCGGACCTGGCCGGACTGATCACCGGATCCGACGCGATGCTCGCCATCGGGCCCGACCCGGTCGACGCCGATGTCATCAATGCCTCACCGCGGTTACGGGTGATCGCGCTGACCAGCGCTGGCTACAACAACGTGGATCTCGAAGCGGCCCGCGACCGCGGTGTCATCGTCACCCATACCCCGGGCGTGCTGCACGAGACGACCGCCGAGTTCACGATCGCCTTAGCCCTCGCCGCGCGGCGCCGCCTCGCCGAGGGCGACCGGTTCCTGCGTGCCGGTCGGTGGACCGATCAGGACATGAACCTGCTCCTCGGGCTGGACCTGTTCGGCGGCCGGATGGGACTTGTCGGGTATGGCGAGATCGGTCGCGCGGTGGCCCGACGCGCGCGGGCCCTCGGGATGGAGGTCGTACACCACTGCCGACGACGCATCGACGACGCGTACTCGCGTTGGGTGCCCCTCGATGACCTGCTGGCTACCGCTGACGTGGTGTCCCTGCACGTGCCCCTGACGCCCGCTACGACCGGACTGATCGACGCCGCCCAACTGCGCCTGATGAAGCCGACGGCGACGCTGGTCAACACCGCGCGCGGCGCCGTGGTGGACGAGGACGCGCTGTGCCAGGCGCTCCGCGAAGGCTGGATCCATAGCGCGGCGCTCGACGTGTTCAACACCGAACCGCTGGCCCGACCCGACCATCCGCTGCTCGCCCTGACCAACTGCGTCGTCACGCCCCACATGGCCGCGGCTTCCACGGCGACCCGCGCCCGCATGGTCGACCTGGCCGTCGACAACATCCTCGCCGTGCTGGAGGGTCACCCGGCGCTGACTCCCGTACCCGGGTTCGGCACGGTCCGCTGAGTGGTCCGCTTCCGTTGCGGCGAGGCGGGTCGCCGCCTTAGCGTTCGCCCACTACAGCGAACTGCGAGGTGTCACATGGAGACTGTCGCCGCCACCCTGGACGAGATCGCCGCCGAGGACCCGGCGAACATTCCAGCACCACCGACGTTCGCGACGGCCGCGGAGGAGCGCGCGTACCGCAGGCAGCGGGTCGCCGCCGGATACCGGACGCTGGCGCGCTTCGGCCTCGACGAAGGCATCGCCGGGCATATCACCGCACGCGACCCCGAGCACCCCGACTCCTTCTGGACCGCGCCTTTCGGCGCCTACTTCGGGAAGGTACGCGCCCGCGACCTGATTCGCGTCGACGGCGACGGCACGATCGTCGAAGGCACGGGCAGACTCAACCGCGCCGCGTTCGCGATCCACTCGTCGATCCACCGCGCCCGGCCGGACGTCATCGGGGCGGTGCACGCCCATGGACTGCACGGCAAGACGTTCTCCTCGCTGCACCGTACGCTCGCGCCGCTGACCCAGGACTCCTGCGCCTTCTACGGCTCGCACGCGCTGTTCGCCGACTACACCGGGGTGGTGTTCGACCCGGCCGAAGGGCGCCGCATCGCCGAGACACTCGGCAACGGAAAGGCGGTCATCCTGGCCAATCACGGCCATCTCACCGTCGGGCAGACCGTCGACTCGGCAATCTGGTGGTTCGTCACCATGGAGCGGTCATTCCAGTCCGAGCTCATCGCCCGGGCCGCCGGGGAGCCTGTCGTGCTCGACCATGAGACAGCACGGGCGACAGCGGAAGTCGTGGGGCGCGAAGACGTCGGCTGGTTCGCCTTCCAGCCGATCTGGGAGCGCATCAGCTCCGAGCAGCCGGATCTGGCCGAGTGAGCCTGGCGGTCGCGGAGCGTCGGGCCCGGGCGCTCGTCGGCCGACCCGAACGGCGTTCGCTCGGCGTTGTGCGCGCCGGCGACGCGGTGGAGTTCGCGCGCGCCGCCGGTGAGACCGACCCGCGCTTCCTGGACCCCGACCACGCCCGGTTCACCGTTCACCCGATGTACGTCGTCAGCCTGCTGCGCGGCGCGGCGGGCGCGACCGACGATGAGTTCCGGCCGGACGGCATGTACCGCGACGAGGTGCCCGGCACCGACGGTCTCGAGGTGCGCCTCATGGCCGGGGGCCAGGACGTGCGGCTGGTCGCCGCGGTCGGAGCCGGCGACGACGTCGAGGTCAGCCGCACGCTCACGTCGGTCGAACGCAAGGGCCGCCCCGGGGCGGAGTTTCTGCTGCTGACCGTGCACAAGACATACGCAACGGCAGCCGGCGACACGCTCGTCGAGGTCACGGAGAGGTTCATCGTCCGTTGAGCGCAGTGCCCGGCCAGTCCGTCCCGCCCGTCGAACTGCGGCCCGACGAGGTACGCCTGCTGCGCTTCGGCGCGGTCACCCGCAACGCGCACCGCATCCACTACGACGCCGAGTTCGCCCGCTCGGAAGGCCTGGACGCGCCCGTTGTCATGGCGCAACTACACGGCTGCCTGTTCTTCCGCGCGGCGGCCGGGTGGGCGGGTAGCCCCGACGCTGTCCGAGCGGTCGGGTGGCAGAACCGGGCCCCCGCGTACGTCGGGGACCGGCTGGTGGTCAGCGGCGTGGTGCGGGAGGTCGACGAAACGCGCGGCGAGGCCACGCTGGAACTTGAAGAGCACCGGGGCGACGGTACGGTGTGCTGCCGCGGCTACGCGGTGGTCGCGATCGCCGGACGCTGACGAGCCTGCCCCACTGGATGGAGGCGGGCTCGACCGGCGTGGGATGTCAGGTCAGCTCGAACACGGCCTTCCCGACGACCTTTCCGCCGCGCAGCCGCCTCACCGCCTCGGCCAGGTCGTCCAGCCCGAATCGCTCGATCGGCAGGTGCAGCGTACCCTCGCTGATCTCGGCGAGCAGCCGGTCGCCGACGTCGACCAGCTCGCGGCTGCGGGAGAGCAGATTGACCGGCAGGATCGCGACGTCGGCCAGCAGGAAGTGGGCGAGGTCCACGGTGAACTCGCGGCCCGCCGTGTAGCCGACCAGCGCGGCCCTTCCCCGCGGCCGTACCAGGGGCAGGGCCGCGGTCAGCACGGACCCTCCGACGGTGTCGACCAGTACGTCCGCCGGTCCGCCCGTCGCCTCGATGCTCAGGTCGGCGGCCAGTACCGCCTTGGCGGGGGACGGCACGTGCGCGAGCTTCGCCGGTCGGCCGACGACGCCGATGACCTCCGCACCCGCGCGAGCCGCGACCTGGACGGTCATGGCGCCGACCGCTCCCGCCGCGCCGGTCACGACGACGCGTTCGCCGGGCTTGACGGCCGCCACCGCGTGTACGGCGGCCCAGGCGGTGGCTGCGGGAGAGAAGAAGGAACAGGCGACCGCCGGGTCCGTACCCTGCGGTACAGCGACGACGGCGTTGTCCGGCGCGACCAGGTGGTCCGCCCAGCCGCCGTCGCGGCGCAGCCCCACCCCGCCGCCGCGTACCCGTACCAGGCTTCCCGGCTGGTGGGTGTCGGAGGCGACGACCTCGCCGCACGCCTCGGTACCCGGCACGCTGGGCAGGTCGGGCAACAACCCGAAGGTCCCCTCGACCACGTCGAGATCGAGGTGGCCGACCTGCGCCGTGCGTACCCGCAGCAGGGTCTCACCCGGCTTGCGGTCGGGCACGGGCCGCTCGCGCAACACCGGCAGGCTGCCGAAGCGCTCCAGGATCAGTGCTCGCGACGCCCTACTCATAGCTTCACCGCGTACCGGCGCAGCAGGCGGCTGGCCAGCAGCCGGAGGATCCGGTCGTAGACGAACCCGAGGACGCCCAGGGTGATGATGCCGACGAAGACCCAGTCGATGCGCCCGTAGTTGCGCGACTTCCAGATCAGCGCACCGAGCCCGACGTCCGCGGCGACGATCTCCGCGGAGACGATGGTCAGGAAGCTGTTGCCCATCGCCAGCCGGGCGCCGGTCACGATATGCGGCACGGTCGCGGGCAGCACGATGCTGCGCAATACCTGCCAGCGGTTCGCGCCGAGGCTCGCGGCCGCGCGCAGCTTCGACTCGTTGATTGAGAGCACGCCGGCGATGGTGTTCAGCGTGACGACGAAGACCGATGTG
>JAOPWA010000430.1 GCA_025965915.1 Dactylosporangium sp.
GACCACCGTGGCGTCACAGCCATGACCGAACTCCACCAGTGAGCGCACCAGGACAGTAAGGACCGGATCGGCGCTGACCCCGGTAATGATCGTTCGGTCCAGCTTGATCACGTCGGGAGCGGTGAGGACGATGTGGCGAAGTGATGAGAAGCCGGCACCGACATCATCGATGGCTAGGCGCAATCCCCGCGCGCGCAAAGGGGCGAGAACGGCCTTCAGCGTGTCGTAGTCCCCGACCGGGTCATGTTCGGACAGTTCAAGGAGGATGCGCTTCAGCGGCAGGCGGCTCAGCAACTCCGTGCACCCACGCGTGATGAGGGTGGCCGGCGAGACGTTCATGGCGATGTAGCCGGAGACCCGTTCGAGGTGCTCCGCGGCTCGCTCCAGTGCGAGAATCTCCAAGCGGTTCCCCTGGCCCACGCTGTGCGCCTCGGCGAAACAGACATCCGGCGCCCTCTCCCACTGGGCCGGGAAGCGGCTGAGCGCCTCCGCCCCGGTCCGGACGCCGGTCGAGAGGTCCACGATCGGCTGGAGCACCACCACCGGACCCCCATCGTCGAAGACCGGGTTCAGGCGGGTCTCGATCTCCGACCGGCGGGCGCGCCTACGCACCTCCGGCTCGATGATGACGGAAGCGGCGTGGGCGAGGACTTCCATCAGGGCCTTGTCACGCGAGGTGAGCCGGTCGTCAGACGTGAGGCCGGCAGCGCAGAAGGTGCCGTATACGGTCCCGTCGCTCAGCACGACGGGAACGGAGACGAAGCTGCGGAGGTGGGGAATACGAGCGCCGGGAAGCTTCATCGCTTCCGGGAACTCCTTGACGTCCGGGATGACCGCCGGGAGCCTCTTGTCCAAGATCGCCTGGCAGAAGGTGCTGTCCTGGCGGTGGGTGGCCCCCTCTTCGAAGGTGAGGGGGATGGAGGACTCGACCACCTCAAGGTGCTGACTGGTCCCGTCCATGCGCGTCAGGAACGCGACGCTGAGGCCCAGCGAACTCCTGGCGGTGAGGAGGAGGTCCGCAATCTGCTTCTCGACGCCGGAGCGCTGCTTCGCCATGTGCACCTCCCTCGTTACCCGGTACACCGAGCCCGCATCCCGGATGAAGATCCGGTGACAACCCCCTTATCGACCGGCTTACGCCCGACATAAGCACGCCGTGCCCCGGAGTGCTGTACGGCAGGAAAGAACCCGATGGCGACGCTACAAGGTCGGATGCCCACATCCGGACAGGGCGACCGGCCGTCCTCTCGCCGGACCGGCGGGCGGTAGAGATGCCCGGGCGGTGGCGGGCGGTGGCCGCTCCGACGTGGTGGCGCAACTGCCGTCGACAGCGGAGGGGTGCGGCACGCGCTCTCTCACGCCCACCCTCCCGCACCGCGGGTGGTCGACCTACCGTACTGGCGGCGGATCAACTCGGTCACCTGCTGCTCCAGGATCGGCTGCACGGCCCGGCGCTCCGTCTCCAGCGCAGTGACCAGCGCGCTGCAGGGATAGTCCCGACTGCCACAGCGGCAGCCGAACCCCGTCACCCGCCCCAGCCCCCACAGCCTCGGCCGATGCGTGGCCTTGATGCGCTCAATGTCGGTATCTTCCATGACTGCCACCCCCCTTGGTGGGAGCGCGGCCACCGGACTTTTCGGCGATTCATCGTGGGGCCGCGCCTACGGATGTAGCGTGACCTTCACAACGCGCATCGTGAATGTCCTAAGGGTCTTCAATCGTCTTCAACACTCGTGCGGACTGATGATCATGACGAGAACTGGCGCACAGTTACGGGTAGCTCGGAATGCGGCGGGGGTCAGCCTGCGGGCTATGGCCGTCCGGACCAACTTCAGCAAGGGCCACCTTTCCAACATCGAAGCCGGTCGCCGAACGGTGACGCCGGATGTGGTGCTGGCGTACGAGCGCGCACTTGGGGATGCAGTGGATCGCAGAGGACTACTCACGGGCATGGCCGCGACCGTGGTCGCGCCGACGGCCGTGACCGAACTGATCAGGACAGGATTTACCGCCGCCTTGCACGGCGGTGGTTCGGTCGACACCTGGCTCGAACGCGTCGAGGACTACGGACAGCAGTACATGACGTGTGGCGCCGGCCTGGTGCAGCAGCGGCTCGCCGCGGACCTGGTCGTACTGCAGCAGCACCTGGAGAAGCCTCCACTGTGGGCAGCCGCCGCCCGCCTGCTGACCACGTTCGGCAAGACCACCGGGAACACCGACGAGGCAGTGTCCTGGTACCGGTTGGCGGCGTTGGCGGCCGACCGCTCGGAGGTGAACTGCGTCCGGGTCTGGGTACGCGGCCGCGCGGCGTTGGCGCTCGCGTACGAAGGTGCCCGACTCGTCGTCGCGAGCGAACTGGCCGACCAGGCCCTCGCGATCGACGGCAAGCCGTCATTGGGCAGGTTGACCGCGCTCGTCGCCCGGGCGCACACGGCTGCCATACACGGCGACCATGCGAACTCGCTGCGCCTGCTCAACGACGCCCGACGGGTGTTCGATGTCGTGGGCTCGCACGAGCAGATCTCCGACTTCGCCGTCCCGGAGTGGCGCTTCCACACGTTCGCGTCCATGCTGCTGAGCCGCATGGGTCATCGGGGCGCCGTCGCGGAACAGGACGCGGCGGACCGTACGCGTCCTGCGGCGCTCACCCGCTTCGCGACCCACATTGAACTTCATCGCGGGCTCATGCTGGCCAAGGCGGGCGACGCCAAGGGCGGCAAGGCGTACGCACGGGCGGCGCTGGATCGGTTGCCTCCCGACAAGCATTCACAGAGCCTGAGGCTGATACTGGCGGAGATCGAAAGCGCCTAGCCGGGCTAGCGGCATCGGGTGGATCTGACCGAACCGCGCGAGTGCACCGCAGCGCCTATTCGGCGGTCGTCGGCCGCAGTCGTCGGCATGCGCAGTCGTCGGCATGCGCAGTCGTCGGCCTTGAATGGCGAACCCGACCCGAGGTCGCCTGCGCGCTGACCGGGCTGCCGCCCAGGGCGTTCGGGTCGACACGTCGGCCCAATCCTGTCGGGTGGGTTGTCGGGCGCCCGAGGTGGTCTGCCTTCCGGCTGGCGGCCGGTGAATGGTGACAGTTGTCCGGTGTCACTCGCGTCGGTGGTAGCGGTTGCGTTGGGGTTGTTGTTGGGGGTCGATGTATTGCGGTGGGATGAAGTC